>CASBQC010000064.1 GCA_949127805.1 Nostocales cyanobacterium PMM_0081 | reverse complement strand
TTGTTAGAGATAGCAGAAATTTCTGAAAATCCTTTTACCGATACAACTTCAGAAGTTGAGATAATAGAGAATGAATCTGCTATTTTAGAGTATATCAGAGCACAAGGTAAAGCTTTAGAAGAGGCAGATACGGCAAATTTAGAATCTGTTTTAGATGAATTTGCCGACTTGGAAGCACTACTAGAAGAGGAAGTCACATCTACCCCTGATATGGAAATATCAGACATGGATTTTGCTGACTTGGAAGCGTTGCTAGATGAGGAAAAAGTACCAAATCCAGTTACGCCGACTGTTAATAATGTTACTAGTAAGGCTGTATCATCTGAATTAGCAGATGAATTTGGTGATTTAGAGAAACTGCTGAAAGAAGCAGATCAAACGATATCGCATTCACCAACGGCAACATCAAGCACAGGTAAAAATCAGCGTTCTCCGCGTCGGGGTGCGAGATTTGAAGAAACAATGCGGGTATCGGTGAAGCATCTGGACGATATGAGTAACTTAGTTGGGGAGTTGGTAGTAAATCGCAACACCTTAGAAGATGATCAAGAACGTCAGCGACAATCCTTAGACAACTTGTTACATCAGATACAACAGCTTTCGGGTGTGGGAGCGAGGATGCAAGAATTATACGAGCGATCGCTTCTGGAAGCTTCTTTATTAGCTAGTCGCAAACACAAAGAATCTCTCCCTCTAGTTAATGACTCAAATACAGACAGAGGATTTAGCGAACTAGAAATGGATCGCTTTACTCCCTTCCACACGCTTTCTCAGGAAATGATTGAATTGATCGTGCGAGTGCGAGAGTCAGCGAGTGACATTGACTTTATTACCGATGAAACCGAAAGGGTAGCGCGACAATTTCGACAAGTAACTACTCAATTGCAAGAAGGACTGACAAAAGCGCGAATGGAGCCTTTTTCTCAAGCTACCGATGGTTTGCAACGAGGAGTGCGCGACACTGCAATCAAGCATGGGAGACAAGTGGAACTTGTGATTGAAGGTGGAGACACTTTCATCGACAAAATGATTGTAGAGCATTTGAAGACTCCTTTAAATCATATGCTGAATAATGCGATCGCTCACGGCATTGAAACCCCAGAAATCCGGCAACAGCAAGGTAAACCACCTGTGGGAACAATCACCGTCCGTGCTTTCCACCAAGGAAACCAAACGATTATTTCTGTTAAGGATGACGGTGCGGGTATTAATATAGATCAAGTGAAAGCAAAGGCGATCGCTCAAAATTTAATTAGCACCGAAGAAGCTAAAAGCATGTCTCCCATTGAGGTGTATGACTTGCTATTTGAACCGAATTTTAGCACCAAAGACGAAGCTGATGAATTATCAGGTCGCGGTGTCGGTATGGACGTAGTTCGCACTTCCATCAGCGAAATTCGCGGTACAATTACTACTGATTCTACCTTAGGCAAGGGAACCATTTTCACAATTCGTTTGCCGCTAACTTTGAGTATTTGTAAAGCTTTGTGTTGCGTTTCCGACAAAGCGAGAATTGCCTTCCCGATGGATGGTGTGGAAGATACTTTAGATATACCTGCCAAAAATATTCAGACAAATGCTGAAGGGGAATCATTTATATCTTGGCGTGATACAACCTTACCATTCCGACCGCTGAAAGAACTTTTAACTTTCAATCGGTTACTCAGCCGAGGTAACGTTTACGGGGGAAATCGCGACGATGATATGGTTTCTGTGATTGTCGTGCGATCGGCAAATACCTTGATTGCTCTCCAAATAGATCAGGTACTCAGCGAACAAGAAATAGTCATTAAGCAGTTTGAAAGACCAGCACCAAAACCGATTGGTGTAGCTGGTGCTACCGTCCTCGGTGATGGTCGAATTATGCCGATCGCTGATGTGCTAGAAATAATTGACATCTTCCAAGGACGCACGGCAAAACAAAGTGGTCTCAGTCTCTGGGAACAAACTACTCCACCAGAACCAGTTGTCACCAAGATTGACCCGACAGTGTTGATTGTCGATGACTCAATTACAGTCCGCGAGTTGCTTTCTCTCACCTTTAACAAAGCCGGTTATCGCGTAGAACAAGCGCGTGATGGTCAGGAAGCTTGGGATAAACTGCGCTCCGGTCTCCCCTGCGATATCGTATTTTGCGACATCGAGATGCCCCGCTGCGATGGTCTGGAGTTGCTTTCTCGCATCCAGAAAGATTCTACCCTCAACCATTTACCGATCGCCATGCTCACCTCGCGTGGTGCAGATAAACACCGAAAAATGGCAGTACAATTAGGTGCTAGCGGCTACTTCACTAAACCTTATCTCGAAGAAGCTTTACTCGAAGCAGCTTCGCGGATGCTGAAAGGGGAAAAGCTGATTAATAGTAACAGTAATAGTTAATAACAGTAGTAAGCGATTCATCGCTTAATTGTAAGCAAAGTTGTATTTTGTATTATGAAAAAACACCTTGACAGTAGCTTTGTCAAAGTGTTTTTTGTTAAGTAGTCGGACAGAATTAATTACACAATGTCATTGCGAGTGAAACCTTCGCTTCGGACTGTAAATATTTTTGTCCAGCTACTTAACAAGCCAAAAATTAAACTGGTGTTAGGAAGTTTTCAAACACAAAATCTGCCAATTTTGTCCCAGATACATAAGCTGCATCTGCATCCCACTGATAATGAACACCTAAATAAACACGACTGCGACCATTTTCTAAAGCTGCTGAAGAGAAGCTGTTAAATGTCCGTGTAATCCTAATGTTATTATTACCTCTGGCACTCGGATCTTCAGATGTCACCGTAAAGGTAACATTGTCCGTACCAAAGAAGTTGCGTAAGATGCCCGAATGTGTCGCTCCGAAAGTTGCGTGACCAGAAACATACGCCGGGAATGCAGGCGAAAATCGCGTACCATCAGAATTGGGCGATAGAGGTTTCCATGTGGGGTCGGCTATAGTTCCAAAATTTCCGTCCTCGAATGCTCTCTGGATTGCTGTCTCCGGTCTCCACAAGTCTAAATTTGTATCGTACTTCGCATCCCATGCCAAAATTGCCGCATCTCCTAAAGCCAAACCCACAAGTGCAAATAAGCGTGCATTTTGGGAAAAGCTTAGTTGTCTCAATTTAGAAACAATCTGGGTCAAAGTATACAGTTGTCCAGGTGGCTTATATGTGCCATCAAGATCGTTTGCCCAAAACAGAGCAATATCGGTTTGCTCTTGAGTACGTTCAGTGGAAACCGCAGCACCAAGCCGTTTTACTTCATTCAGTTGAGCAGCATATTCGACACTGGTCAGCAAAGCTTGCTTGCTTTGAAAGCCGGCTGGTCGAGTCGGACGAAATTTCTCTATCATCCCCATTGAGAAAGGTTTCAGTTTACCCCAATTTGGAGTAACCGCATCCCCAGAACCTGTGGGGCGCCAATCACCAGGCTGATTTCCCGGAGTATAAGGGGTGTTGTCGTTAGATCCATCCTGCGATCGCTGATTAATAATTGCTTGCGCTGCTGCTAGTCCAAGTGTTTTGCCATCCTGAATGCTTTGTGGTGATGCACTCATTCCAATTTCTCTAATTGAAGAGGCAAGTTGTTCGTCAAAGAAACTTTGGCTTCTTTGCTTGTTTAAGGGATAAACACTGCTACTACTCAATACAGCATGTGCGGCATAAACTGCTGCTGCTTGTTTAGAAGCTCCTGGATTTGCCGGGATGATTCCTAAATATGGTTTGTGGGTTTTTTCAATTGAATTGACTGCTTCATACATCGCACCATGCATGATGGCACCTGTACGAGCGATCGGTCCTGGAGCACCACCATTTACACGAATTGCTTGTAGATATACATTGTTCCAATTGATAATTTGGTCTTGCATAAAACTCCTTAGAAAATTGATTTTTTACTTGTTATTAGGTAAGTTCGATAAACTTAATCGCATATTTAAAGCTACAAGACTCCTTTGTTAATTCCCGAAAGAGTCAGTTTTTTAAGTATGATTACTTTTGGCAAGTGAATACATCAACATGATGGCAAGACTGTTTGCAGAACAGCAGTACCCTTTGGGGGTACTTTTCTGGCAACTTAATTTCGATTATTCTAATGGGATAATCCGTATTTAAGTAGTCAGACAGAATTAATTACACAATGTCATTGCGAGCGAAGCAATGACTGTAAATATTTTTGTCCATCTATTTATCCCCAAATTCGTTGCAGATTGAGTACAAAACCAGGTAAAATATTTTCCCCAGAAATAGTTTGAGGAAATTTTAAAACTTCCACATCTTGTCCTGGACGATAAATTTCTACTTCCTGTTTTTTTCGGTTGATCAACCAACCAAGACGACAACCATTTTCGATATACTCTTGCATCTTGCTCTGAGTTTTTTTCAAGCTGTCATTAGGTGACATTATTTCAATGACAAAATCAGGACATAGAGGAATAAATTTTTCTTTTTGTTCTTTAGTCAAAGCATCCCAACGAGATTTTTCTACCCAAGAAACATCAGGAGAACGGTCAGAACCTGAAAGTAAAGTAAATCCAGTTGATGAATCAAAAACTTCGCCTAATTGATTTTGGTCGTTCCAGAACCATATTTGAGCGTTAATAGTAGAATTACTTCTCCCTGTTTCTCCTCCCGTAGGTGGCATTATAATTAATTCTCCTTGGGCATTGCGTTCTAATTTTAAATCGGGATTTTCTTCACACAATTGATAAAACTGCTCTCTTGTCAGTTTAATTACAGAATTGAGGTTTAATGTAAGTGCTGTCATATCAACCTCTAATTAACTCATCTATTCGCTAAAATTGGTGTTGGTGATATTTTAGGTGATAGAAGCAGCTATGGTTCAATCAACAGAACATCTTTACATTGTCAGAGATGAGCATATTCTAAGTGGTGAGCCGAGAACTATGTCACGAAAAAATTAGCATTTACTATGAGCAGCGAAAAACACTCTCCTTATCCATCCAGCCCGAAGAGCGATCGCGTTGATGACTACCACGGTACTACAGTTGCAGATCCTTACCGCTTCTTAGAAGACCCGGACTCAGAAGAAACTAAAGCTTGGGTTGAAGCCGAAAATCAAGTTACCTTTGGCTACTTGAACGAAATTCCCGGTAGAGAAAAAATCAAACAGCGCCTTACCAAATTGTGGGATTATGAAAAATATAGTATCCCTTTTCAAGAAGGCGAAAACTACTTTTATTTCAAAAACGACGGACTGCAAAATCAAAGTGTCCTCTACACTCTGAAAAGTCTCGACGGTGAACCGAAAGTTTTACTCGACCCGAACAAACTCTCAGAAGATGGTACTGTTGCTCTTTCCGGTTTATCTATTAGTGAAAACGGTAAACTTTTAGCATACGCTTTATCCTCATCTGGTTCTGACTGGCAAGAATGGAAAGTCCGAGATGTGGAAACAACTGAAGATTTACCAGACCATTTAAAGTGGATTAAATTCTCTGGTGCATCGTGGACAAATGATAATCAAGGCTTTTTTTACAGTCGCTACGATGAACCAAATGAAAAAACCAAATTAGAAGATGTCAACTATTATCAAAAGCTTTTTTATCACAAATTGGGTACATCCCAATCAGAAGACACATTAATTTACCAACGTCCAGACCAAAAAGAATGGGGATTTGGTGGTGGTGTCACAGAAGATGGACATTATTTAGTAATTTCCGTTTGGTTGGGAACTGACTCGAAAAATCTGTTTTTTTACAAAGATTTGACGAATCCAGATGCTGAAGTAGTCGAACTAATTAAAGAATTTGAGGCAGATTATAGCTTTATCGATAATGATGAGAGCGTCTTTTATTTTCGTACAGATTTAGATGCACCCCGCGCTAGAGTTATTGCCATTGATAGTAAAAATACTCAGAAATCAGCTTGGCAAGAAATAATTCCCCAAGCGGTGGAAACTCTGGAAAGTGTTGGCATCCTCAACAATCAGTTTGTTGCTGATTATCTCAAAGATGCTCACAGCCAAGTCAAAATTTTTGACCTCAACGGCACTTTTGTCAGAGAGGTAGTATTACCCGGACTTGGTTCAGTCGGAGGCTTTAACGGCAAACGTCATGATACCGAAACTTTTTATAGTTTCACTAGCTATACCACACCAACAACTATTTATCGCTACGACATAGTAAGCGGAAAAAGTCAAGTTTTTCGGCAACCAAAGGTAGATTTTAATTCTGCTGATTATGAAACTAAACAAGTTTTCTATCGCAGCAAAGATAATACGCAAATACCGATGTTTATTACCTATAAAAAAGGTATTAAACTTGATGGAAATAATCCTACCTTACTGTATGCTTATGGTGGTTTTAATATATCTCTAACTCCGAGTTTTTCTGTCAGTAACTTAGTATGGCTAGAAATGGGTGGTGTCTATGCTGTGCCAAATTTACGCGGTGGTGGTGAATATGGGGAAGAATGGCATCAAGCGGGAATGAAGCTGAAAAAGCAGAATGTGTTTGATGACTTTATTGCTGCTGCCGAGTGGTTGATTGGTAATGGGTATACCAAGAGTGATAAATTAGCGATCGCAGGTGGTAGTAATGGTGGATTATTAGTTGGTGCTTGCATGACTCAACGTCCCGATTTGTTTGGTGCAGCTTTGCCAGCAGTCGGGGTAATGGATATGTTGCGCTTTCATAAATTTACCATCGGCTGGGCGTGGGTTTCTGAATATGGTTCGCCGGATAATCTAGAAGAGTTCAAAGCGCTTTATGCTTATTCCCCACTGCATAACCTCAAACCCGGTACAGCTTATCCAGCAACGATGATTACCACAGCCGACCATGACGATCGCGTTGTCCCTGCTCATAGTTTCAAATTTGCCGCTGCTTTGCAAGCTGCCCACACAGGTGAGAATCCTGTTTTAATTAGAATTGAGACGAAAGCGGGACATGGTGCAGGTAAACCCACAGCTAAAATTATCGAAGAAGCAGCAGATAAATGGGCTTTCTTAGTGCGTACCTTGGATATGAAAGTTTAGTTGCTTAATTGAGGTATGAATCTGGATGTAGAGACGTAGCAGTGCTACGTCTCTACAATGGTTCTGGATAATGCATATTTACAGACTAAATACTTTAAGATGAAACTTGATTGCGAACCTTACTACAAAACAATATTTGGTGCTGCTTATCTGGGAAACAGCCTGGAATTAATGTCAAATATCAGTAGCGAAAGTATCGACTTGATTTGCACCTCTCCACCATTTGCACTGGTTCGTAAAAAAGAATACGGAAATGTTGATGCTGACGAATATGTAGAATGGTTTAAAGATTATGCGGCACAGTTTCACCGTATTCTGAAACCAACAGGTTCACTAGTTATTGATATTGGTGGGAGTTGGATTAAAGGAATGCCAGTTCGTTCTCTTTACCACTTTGAATTAGTTGTTGCTCTATGCAAAGCCAAAGAAAAAGGTGGACTTGGATTTTATCTGGCACAAGAATTATATTGGTATAATCCAGCTAAACTTCCTACTCCCGCTGAATGGGTAACAGTTCGCAGGGAAAGAGTTAAAGATTCGGTAAATACAATTTGGTGGTTGTCAAAAGAACCACATCCTAAAGCTAATAATAGAAGAGTTTTAAAGCCTTATAGCGATGCGATGAAGAACCTGATTAAGAATGGGTATAAACCCAAACTCAGACCATCAGGTCATGATATTTCCAATAAATTTGGAAACGATAGAGGAGGAGCTATTCCCCCGAATATTATTGATGGACGTTGCAGTGCAGATAAAGAAGAAATAGGGCAACCAGTTCTTTTACAAGAAGATTTAGTCCAGCCTGTAAATGTGATTTCTGCCTCAAATACTGCTTCCAACGATTATTATCAACGACGTTGCAAAGAAGAAGGTTTTAAGCCACATCCGGCAAGATTTCCTCAAGCTTTACCAGAGTTTGTCATAAACCTTTGTACAGAACCAGGGGATATTGTTTTAGAACCTTTCGCCGGTTCAAACATGACAGGTAGGGTTGCAGAAACCTTACAAAGACGCTGGTTAGCTTTTGAGATTGATGAAGACTACATCAGAAGCTCAAAACTAAGATTTGAAGAAAATGCTCCTTTGGTTGTTGAACCGACCGCAGATTTACCACCAATAGCATCAGAAAATGCTGATAAAAACCACCAGTGAGTACAGTTAGGACTGTTTTGAAAAAGGCTCTCCAGCTAATACCAATTCTATGTGAGGTTGCGCTTTATCACCCTCAGGCTGGAAGCCTGGGGCTACACAAGCAAAGCCCACCTACGTGGGCTAATTAGGTGCATCTTGATACATAAATAAATAATAAATATGTTTTAAGGTTTAAACAATAGTTGTCTAGTTTTAAACAAATTTCAATCCTCGATTTTTCCTCTAATGGACTTAAGCTGTCCTCGCTTAATTTTGCTATCGAGGCGTTTTCTTTGAGAACTGCGAGTTGGTTTGGTTGGTTTACGTTTTCGGGGTAATACTGCGACGCTTTTAATGAGTTCTTGAAGTCGTTTCAAAGCTTCTTCTTTGTTCTTCTCTTGGGTTCGGTGTTCTTGG
Organism: Nostocales cyanobacterium PMM_0081; assembly: GCA_949127805.1. GTDB lineage: Bacteria > Cyanobacteriota > Cyanobacteriia > Cyanobacteriales > Nostocaceae > Hassallia. The sequence continues at coordinate 6,604 of CASBQC010000064.1, read as the reverse complement.
GCTTTGATAACAACAACTCCCTCGTGAGTGATGCGTCGATCGCTGAGTTTTAAAAGTTGTTCTTTATAAAAATCGGGTAGGGATGAAGTATTAATATTGAAGCGTAAATGTATCGCGGTGGAGACTTTGTTGACATTTTGACCTCCTGCTCCTTGGGAACGAATAGCACTAAGCTCGATATCGGTATCAGGGATGATTACTTGGTTGGAAATTTGCAGCATTGTTTATATTTTACATAAGTTCGTAGCGTTTTTTAACGCAAAGGAGCGCGGAGGTAAGCGCAGAGTAACGCAGAGTTTTTGTGATAAATTTTCGTCATGAATTTAGGGAATGTTGTACTAAGATTAAGGGTTAATGCTTGTTTTATAAAAATTCTGGCTTGTGGTTGATTATAATGGGTTGATGAGCTGCCCATCCCCTCCGATGTCGTACTTCCCTCTCTAAAGCCGGAAAACGGATTGTTACGGCGGGAGCGTTTCATGGGAATATTTACAACGAAATAGTGATACCATTTATTGTAACTGCTATTTGATTTACTATTTTATTGGCGATCGCATAAACGCATTTAGATGCCAATTGCTATTATTCAATAATTCCCTATACAAAACAAAAAATAGGAGTGGATGAGCGTGAATGCATCTGAACAGGCAACAAACGTTCAACTTGCTAGTAACATTGCGACGGTAGTTAACTTGTTCAAATTTGAGTTTCCTGATGCGAAATCGGATCTCAAACCCTGGAAAAATGACCCAGAAACCAGGGAATTAGTCGATCCAGATTCGATAGATATCGGCTTTCACTTTCCTGGTATCAGTAAATCTTGGCGCAGTCGCAGTATACTAATTCAAATCCGATTTTATCAAGATCCGATCAATAACTTACGTCGAGCGATCGGTGTGGAAGTCGCAGGATTTGACCATCGTGGGGAAGTATGGCGACTTTCGACGGTAGATAATTGGAGTTGTGTTGGTATATCTGAACCTTCCCCAGAAATAGAGGAAAAGCTCAAACAGTTTTGCCGACACATTTTAGAAGTATTCAATCAGCAAACTGATAAGTAAGTTCGTAGTGAGCGGTTCACCGCTCATAATTTTAAAGCGCTGAAGCGCTTACTACAGTAACTATTTTTTACAGCTACCATCAACACAATATGCTGATTCATAGGTGCTAGAACGTTTACCAAATAAAGTATAGCGGTTATCGCGGATTTGTTCGTAAAAGCGATCGCCTACCCATTTCACTCCCGGTAATGCCCGATAAGCATCCACAAATACGCTACCTAGCGGCAATAATCGTCCAATTTCTTCCGCTGCCGCAGTTCCTTGCCAGCGTTTTTCCGGTGCGTTTCCATCAATCAAAATCATTCCCTGTTCGCAATCAATAGCCGTGATTCCCCACTTTTGAAGTGTTTGCTCATCTTGCATGGAAGTATAGCGAAACAACTTTCCTTGATCTAAAGTTTCTAACAGTTGGACTAAAGTAACGCAAAGATTGCAATTACCGTCGTAGATAACATCATAATTCATAAAAGTAGTAGATTGTTTTTTGAAATACTAGTCGAAGTAGAGCGATCGCATAAGAACGAGCGCGTTTTTTAACGCAAAGGAGCGCGGAGGTAAGCGCAGAGTGACGCAGAGTTTTTGTGATAAATTTTCGTTATGAATTTATACAATATTGTACTAAGTTTATATTTGTCAACTGAAGAAATTTTGTCAATACTGCCTAAGTATGAAAATTATTTATCTAATTCATACTGATTAATCTTCCTCTAGAAAGCAAAATTTTGATATTTTTAACAAGACAATAGTATGGGTCATCGATAAACTTTATTTCAGCAAGTGAATAAATAGTCATGAGATACAAACTCTTAGGCAAAAGCGGTTTGAGAGTCTCTGAACTCTGCTTGGGAACAATGACTTTCGGTGAAGATTGGGTACGCGATCGCCTTTTTGGTGGTACATTCAGCACTATTGAAAATCATCGTCATTGAGCAGGCTAATTGCAGGTTTACAAATTTTGAATAAAAGTAAGAATAATTTACAACCCGATTAATTCCATCTATCGGTAGAGAGTTTCGCGTCCTTAACTAGTAGTTGTAGACTAGTTTCATCGAACCAAAAAGGTAGAACCATGAGCGACAATCTTTCATCTCGTCTTTACCCCACCCGTATTGATATTCCTGCTGAAGCGCGATCGCAGATCGTTGTACTCCTCAACAAAACTTTGGCAGCTACCTCAGATTTGAAAACCCAGGTAAAACAAGCGCACTGGAACGTCAAAGGAACTGATTTTTATCAGTTGCACGAATTATTTGACGAAATCGCCGGCGAACTGGAAGAGTACGTTGATATGATTGCCGAACGGGTAACAGCTTTGGGTGGATATGCAATGGGAACCGCTCGCATGGCGGCTGCAAATTCCATTTTACCAGAATATCCTACCGATATTTTGGCAGGAATGGAGCATGTGACAGCATTGGCAGATCGCTTTGCACCTTATGCCAAGCATTTGAGAGAAGCGATCGCTAAAACTGACGAATTAGGCGATCTTGACACCGCAGACCTTTATACTGAAGTTTCTCGCACCATTGACAAACGACTGTGGTTCTTAGATGCTCATCTGCAAGCAGCAGTAGTTACAAACACAGAAAATGGAAATGGTAACGCTGCCTCAGCTACTACTAAAACTCAACAAACAGTTCTTGCTGGATAAGTTGAGTAGTTAGTGGTTATTTTTAACAACTATCAACCATCAACTACCAACCAACAATTATATACAGTATCCTTTTGGTAAGTACGTTACTTTCAAGTGCGTACTTTTCATTTTATATTGACATCCGTTACTATTGACATAGTTAACAACCAGGTCAGAAAAATCAAAACTAAAAAGTACAACATCGCACAAAATCGTCAAAATTAAATTCATTAAACTCTGCGTTACTTTGCGCTTCCTCTGCGTTCCTCTGCGTTAAAAAAACACTAATAAATTACGCACAACTGCACTCAGCTTATCTGATGCGTGAATTACGAAGCTTTTTCAACATAAATAACCATCAAAAACGAGGTAGATGTATGTCTCAAAATACTGTTACCCATATAATTCACGATAGAAACGCACGCGGTCAAACTAAAATTGGTTGGTTGGATAGTTACCATACATTTTCCTTTGGAAATTTTTCCGATCCAAATCGCATGGGATTTCGTACTCTGCGGGTAATTAATGACGATCGCATTGTTAGGAGTGCTGGTTTTGGTACTCACGGTCATCGGGATATGGAAATTCTCACATATGTCCTAGAAGGTGCGCTAGAGCATAAAGATAGCTTGGGTACAGGTTCGGTGATTCTTCCCGGTGAAGCGCAAGTCATGAGTGCTGGTACTGGTATTACCCATAGCGAATACAATCACTCACAAACGGAACCAGTACACTTTCTACAAATCTGGATTCTTCCTGATAAGCAAGGCTTAAAACCAAGGTATGAACAAAAAGCTTTTCCTATTGAAGAAAAGCGGGGAAAACTACGCTTAATTGCAGCCAAAGATGGACGGGATGGTGCTGTAACGATTCATCAAGATGTGAATTTGTACACATCTATTTTAGAACCTGGTAATGTAATAAATTATCACCTTCAACCACATCGTTATGCTTGGTTACAAATAGCTCAAGGTATAGCAACCTTGAATGGTGAAGAACTTAGAGCCGGTGATGGTGTAGAAATTAGCGTTGAAGAACAACTAGAAATTAGCACCCAAGTAGGGGCAGAAATTTTGCTTTTTGATTTGGGTTGATGTCAAAATTGGGATAATCGATCGCTCTTCATCTCTATGTCCCAGGTATCGCTCCCCCAATCGCTTCAGAAAGACCTACCCCTCACCGCTCTTGCACCGATGCAGGATGTGACAAACCTCTGGTTTATGAAGGTGATTGCCCACTACGGTAGTCCTGACTACTTCTTCACCGAGTATTTCCGCGTGAATGATACCTCACGGCTTAATCGTAACATTCTGGCAGCAATCACCGAAAACGATACAGGTCGCCCCGTTTTTGCTCAAATGATTGGCGAAAGTATTCCAGACTTAGTAAGAACAGCAAAGGAACTCTGCCGCTATAATATCGCTGGAGTTGACTTGAACATGGGCTGTCCAGCACCTAGAATCTATCGCAAAAATGTTGGGGGTGGATTATTGCGAGAACCCGAAAAAGTGGATCGGATTTTAGGAGAACTGCGTTCTGCTGTGAACGATCGCCCTTTGACGGTCAAGATGCGCGTAGGCTTTGAAAATACAGATACCTTTTACCAAATTCTAGATCTGATCAATCGCCACAGCATTGATTTGCTGAGTTTGCATGGTCGCACGGTGAAAGATATGTACCACGGGGCAGTGAAATATGATTTGATTGCTGAAGCGGTTAGACGGGTTGATTGTCCAGTGCTTGCCAATGGCAATATTCACTCTGCGACAACTGCTCTATCCGTGCTTTCTCAAACGGGTGCAGCGGGTGTGATGGTGGGACGCTGGGCGATCGCGAATCCTTGGATTTTTAATCAAATTCGGCAGGCTTTGCGAGGAGAGCCAATCACGCCGGTTCCTTTAGTAGAGGTACGCAACTATATTGATCGTTTATGGCAAACCCCCACCGCAGCAACTATGCCAGTGCGATCGCGTGTAGGCTACCTGAAAATGTTCCTCAACTACATTGCCCTCTTGGTTGACGCTGAAGGTCATTTCCTGCGGCTGATGCGACACACGCAGACCGAGGTAGAATTGTTTAACCTCTGCGATCGCGTTCTCCTTGCTGATAGTACGAAAACTTTAGCCCTAGCACCCTCCTTGAGCGTGTAAGTATGGCAACTATTTAGTTCAGGTTTATCAGTAGATAAGTATCTTAGCTGCCCTACAATAAAGCTGATTGAGAATTTAAGAGTAATAATATGGGATCTCTAGCTGGAAAAGTGGCGATCGTTACGGGTGCATCGCGGGGAATTGGAAGAGCGATCGCATTAAAATTAGCTAGCAATGGTGCGTCTGTTGTTGTTAATTACGTGGGTAATACAGACAAAGCGCAGGAAGTTGTTACAGAAATTCAAAAGCTTCAAGTACAAGCTATCTCTGTCCAAGCCGATGTTAGCAAAGTGGCTGATATTCAGAATCTTTTTGACCAAACAATTGAAAAATTTGGTAAAGTCGATATTTTGGTGAACAATGCCGGCATCACCTTTTATAAATTAACCACCGAAGTTACAGAAGAAGACTTCGACAAGATTTTTGCGATTAACCCTCTTTTGTCACTCTAGGCAGAAGAAAAACCGAAATAAGGGTTATTGAAGTTCTCAAAAATTGAACTAGTAAAATTATTGACAATCATTTGAAGTTTAAAAAATCCCTCAGATAACTCAGGAATTGTGTAGACTTTTAGCCAAGGTTTAATCAGGTTATATAGTACAAAAGGTTGAATTATCAAACGAAGGTTATTCAGAATGCTATTCCAACCATTCCCATTATTCCACCAGGGATGCGATGAGAAATTAGATTCAGATTGTGGTGGTAATTTAAGCAGTTGTTCTGAATGGAGACTAACCAACAAATAGGCACTACAGACAATCTCCCACCATTTCTCGATTTGTGGGTAATGAGTCACACGAAAATCTGCCCACCCTAGTTCATTTTTACTTTGTTTTAAACCGTATTCGACCCAGGTTCTTAACCCATAAAAATTCCCAACCTCTCTAGGCGTAATTTCCGGAAATTTACTCATTACGTACCAGGTTGTGTTTTTCGGAATAACTTCAATATCAGTTGTTATTTGCCAATATCGAATTTCTCTATCTTTGCTAAAAATTATTTCTCTGATATATCTATTTTCTGTGCTTAGATTAGAAAATACTCGCTTGAACTTTCGCCACTCTGTATATTTAACTTGGTTGGCTGAAGATACCCACGCTTTGTGGTTTGAGCGAATTGCAACTATAAAATTTAGATTTAATTCATTTAATACTTGAATAAAATTTTTACCACTTTCACCATATAAACTATCCGCCAGAACAAGGTTAAATCTAAATCCCATAGACTGCAATTCTCTCATCATTATCGCTGCTATTTCTGGTTTCGTCAGATACTTATCTCCTGGCTGTAGTCTTTCCCTTGGTTTATAGATTTCAAACATTAATGGAAACGTCATTCCAGATAATACTGCATAGGCTGTGACTGCAACAATACCATTATCTGTTTTACCTAAGTTTCCAATGTACTGTCGTTTGACGTAATCCGTCGTATTTCCTTTTTTTTTATCGCCTGTTTCATCGATAATTAATATTATTGGGCGCTTTTGAAGTATATGTAGTATTAATTCTAATCTCTGCCTTCTCAATTCTTTGACATTCCAAGGTGATTCTGTTAAAAAATGGTGTAAGGTTTGATGATTTTCTAGCCCAACAATTTTGGCGATCGCTGGTAATGTTTTACGTTTTATATCAGATATCATTCCCATATTTAGGTACTTGAAAGCTTCAAAACTTCTGACCTCTGGAAATAGGTTTTGATAATACTGACAATATTCATCTATAAATTTGATTGTGGGTATTGGTTGACGAGGCTCTACCATA
>CASBQC010000063.1 GCA_949127805.1 Nostocales cyanobacterium PMM_0081 | reverse complement strand
TAAAACTTCTTGTAACAGTTCGAAATCTATTTGTGATAGTAATTTTGACTTGAGTATTTCAATTAAACCAAGTTTAGTTAATTCTTCTCCTGTATATGTATCTAGCTTAATAGCTAATGGGACAAGATATAATAGGTTATTAATCTCTTGAGGATTAATTTCTTTAATTTGCTGGCGAATTTTCCAGCTAATTGTATATTCCTCAAGTTTTTCTTGCCTCTCGGCTTCTGTCTGCAAAACTTGTACTAATTCACTATTCCAGAGTTCAATTTGTTCTGGTTCACCCTCTAACATTGCCATGAACCAAGTCGTTTGTGCTTCCACATCGTGACCTTGCAATAGCAAGTTTAATCCTAAATGCCAATAATGAAACTTAACATCAGGCTCTACCTCAATCGCTTGTTCGTAAACATTTACAGCTTGAATGTAGTTTCCTTGAATCAAGTATTGTGCAGCACGTTGCTGCCATTGGACGGGAGCAATTAAAGAAGACATAGGATTTTTACCAAAAACTTGTAACAGTAAAATGGGTAATGTGTAATCACACTACCCAGTCAAAGAGAAAATTTAGGCGATTTTGACTAAAAGCATTGACTGAAAAAACTGCTTTTTTCTTACTTAGCTAAATCGCTATAGCCCGTAGCAACGGTACCACAAGCTGTGTTAAATGCTGTAGCAATTCCCACGGTTGATGTTGGGTTAACAGATTCACAAGCTCCTGCTAGAGTTAATACCTCTGATGTAACGGTGTCCCCAATGGCTGTACCCACTATTCCAAAGTAGGATTTCAGCGCAGTTTTTCTTGCAACCGCTCTTGTTTGAGAGAATGAATTAGTAGCGAGTGTATTAGTCGTCACTGTGTAATTGTAGTTATCAGTCTGAGTTTTGATACCGATTCCCAATTCGGCGATAGTATCAGCAAATTCCTGTGGTTGCAAGAAATATGCTTGTTGAGCGCGGTTAATAGCACCGACGTTTTGCTTTGCTTCCGCTTGTTTTGCTTTGCTAACCTGACCTAGTAACGATGGCAAAGCGATCGCTGCCAATACACCGATAATAATTACTACTACTAGTAATTCAATAAGAGTGAAACCTTCTTCATTGTTTTTCTTACCGTTGAGGTGTTGGAGAAATTTAGCTTGTAGTTCTGGCTTAAGCATGGGTTTTTCCTAAAAGGGGGATGTTTAATTAGAGTGGTGAGTTCTAGATATAACTTGCCCACTTTTAGCGATTTCATATCACCTTGGAAAAAATCTTTTGGCAAAGTAGCTCACAATTTTTATCCAACCTGCTCTAAAAGCACGTATAAAAAGACTTCGAGCTTGTACAAGAGGTTTTGAAGCTCCTGACAGGCTTTTTGGTAACTCATCGGTTCTAAGCTGACAATATCCCGTGGTGAAATTAACAGCCAGCGTTCTACTAACGAGGTGAAAGCCTGTTCTCCTTCCCATAGCGGTAGCAAACAAGCTGCGATCGCACTATCTATCTCTAGAGGCGCTTTAATGGGAAGATTAATATAGTTACTAATTGACCACGATCGCTCTTGAGTAATGCAGTCCATCAAATCCTTTTGGATCTGAGGTGTTTTTAATTGGGGATGGAGATGTACCCTTGCCATCAGCCAGTCATTTAATGTCCACTCATAAACTGGTACAAACGTTTTACTGTCGTGAGGATGACCACACCAAAAGTCTAGTAAACGTTGAGTAGGATGCAACAAATCAACCAAATGCAGCTGTTCTTCCACTGAAAGTTCTGGTAAGCTCATGGCGATAAACATTGGCAAATCATCGCGATTTTTGAACAAATCCATTAATTCCCAGTGTTGCCACTCTACCATACTCATAAACTCTAAATCAGCTGCTTTTAAAGCCGCAAACATTTGTTTTATAGTATGACCTTTATCTCCTTGCAATAAATGATTGAACAATGCTGAAGCTGGTGCATTGTCAAATTCATCATCCCAGGTTTTTTGCTTTAAAATTACATCATCTCTTAAAGCTCTCATCATGTCTCTAAGTAATTCTGCCTCAAATTCATGAGGAGAGCCATCCAACAATCCCATTGTTTGACACAGTTCCTGAGCTTGGTAAAAGTAAAACCGCTGCCGATAACTGTGAAAGTTAGTATGAATAATTCCATCGGGTTTCAACACAGATTTCATTAGTTGTAACCCTAAAATCGGATCGGGCAATAAATAAAGGGTTTCGTCACAGTTAATATAGTCAAATTTCATTCCTAGTTTAGGTATATCTTCTATGGAAAGAGGATAAAATTCGGCATTATCGAAGCCATGATACTGCAACCGCTGAGAAGCTAATTTTACCGATTCTTCTGATAAATCAATACCCACAATTTTAGCTTCAGGATTTGCTTCTGCTAAAGCCAATGATGTATACCCTGAACCACAACCTGCATCTAAAATTACTTTGCCTTTAGTATCTATAATTTTTTGATTTCTCATATAAAAAGGCGTTATCAAATTATAAACATAGAGCAAATTTAAGTCATTTTTAGGAGATGTTTCTACAGGATTATTAGGGTATGGAATCTGGTTAAAATGCTGACGAATTTTTTCTCGTAACTCCGATGTTTGGTTTTCCATTGATGAATTTTTCCTAGTTATGTCAAAATGCTATTTTGGCGGTTGGATCAGGCGATCGTCCAGTAGTTGAGTACCCCTAATAATCTAATGAAGCCCTGACGACTGGAAGTCGCGGCTAGACAAACAAAGTCCGCCTACGCGGACTAACGTGAAAATAGGGTTTCAAATTTCATCTGGCGAGAGTAATAAAAGTCGCGGCTACACAATTCTTCAGCTTTGCTGCCACGCTTTAATTTATGCTATATTAAACGTAGTCGTTATGAGTTCGTATATTTATGACTACCCCTACAGTAGAAAACTTGGTAATTATCGGTTCTGGTCCTGCTGGATACACAGCGGCTATTTATGCGGGACGGGCTAACTTGAAACCCGTTGTATTTGAAGGCTTCCAAGCTGGGGGTTTACCTGGTGGACAGTTGATGACTACGACTGAAGTTGAGAATTTTCCGGGGTTTGCGCGCGGAATTACAGGACCAGAACTCATGGATCAAATGAAGGCTCAGGCGGAGCGTTGGGGAGCCGAGTTATATACTGAGGATGTAATTTCCGTTGATTTGAGTCAGCGTCCTTTTACTGTCCGCTCGGAAGAACGGGAATTTAAAACTCACAGTATTATTATTGCCACAGGTGCGATCGCCAAGCGTTTAGGTTTACCCAGCGAACATGAATTTTGGAATCGGGGTATTTCCGCTTGTGCTATCTGTGATGGTGCTACACCAATTTTTCAGGGTGCGGAATTGGCTGTAATTGGTGCTGGTGACACGGCAGCAGAAGAAGCGATTTACCTGACCAAATATGCCTCAAAGGTAAATATGCTGGTACGCACTGAGAAAATGCGTGCTTCCAAAGCGATGCAAGACCGCGTTTTGAATAACTCGAAAATCCAGGTACATTGGAACACCGAAGCTGTGGATATTTTCGGTAACGGTAACATGGAAGGAGTGAAAATCCGCAATAGCAAAACCGCCGAAGAAAGCGAATTGCACGTTAAGGGTTTATTTTACGCCGTTGGTCACAAACCGAATACATCTTTGTTTGAAGGACAAATAGAACTAGATGAAGTTGGTTACGTTGTCACCAAACATGGTTCTGTAGAAACGAGTATAGAAGGGGTATTTGCGGCTGGTGACGTGCAAGATCATGAGTTTCGTCAAGCAATTACGGCTGCGGGTACCGGCTGTATGGCGGCAATGTTGGCTGAACGCTGGTTGTCTTCCGCTGGTTTGATTGCAGAATTCCATCAAAAAGCGGAAGTGCCGGATAATGAATTAGAAGATCAAGCAACTGAGAAGAAAGTAACTTCAGAAGAATTTGATTTAAATGCGACGCGCCATGAAGGGGGTTATGCTTTACGGAAGTTGTTCCATGATAGCGATCGCTTAATCCTTGTTAAGTACGTTTCTCCTGGCTGTGGTCCTTGTCATACTCTCAAACCAATTTTAAATAAAGTGGTGGATGAATTTGATGGTAATATCCACTTTGTCGAAATTGACATCGATAAAGACCGCGATATTGCCGCAAATGCTAACGTGACAGGAACACCGACGATTCAACTGTTTAAAAATAAGGAACTGATCAACGAAGTTAAAGGCGTCAAGCAAAAAAGCGAATATCGCAAGTTGATTGAAAGCAATCTGTAAGGGGATTGGGGACTGGGTAATAGACATCGGCGTAGAAATTAAATATGCGTTATCCAGAACCCCTAGAGACGTAGCAGTACATAAACGTAGCAGTACATAGACGTAGCAGTGCTACGTCTCTACATTCTTTTTCACGGTTATGTCTAATGGGCATCTGTTGCGCGAAATCATTTGCTGTGTAAAATGGTCAGCGTATCTTGCTCTTCGGACTTGCGATCGCTCATGACCGTTATCAAAAAACCGCTACCCAGATTTTTGAGTTTTGCCAACAATCCCAATTTATCACAGCAATTAATGCTGATTGGGATAGCTATGACTTTGTTTTTCGTCTTCCTGGCTTTTTTCGCACCCGTTTTTCAAGCTTGGGGATGGCTGCAAGATCCTACAGATTTCTTGGCTAACCCGATTCACGAGTCACCCTCAGGAAAACATTGGTTTGGCACTAGTCGCTTGGGCTATGATGTGTTCTCACGCACTGTTTTCGGCGTTCAAGCTGCTTTGCAAGTGGTTATTTTGGCTACCTCACTGAGTATGTTTATAGGGGTGCCTTTGGGAATGCTGAGTGGCTATCTGGGTGGTAGATTGGATAAATTTTTGCTGTTTATCATGGATAGCATTTATACCTTACCGGGGTTGCTGCTTTCCGTAACGCTGGCGTTTGTGGTGGGAAGGGGAATATTAAATGCAGCGATCGCAATTAGTATTGCTTACATCCCTCAATATTACCGCGTTGTCCGCAACCACACTGTGAGCGTGAAAACTGAAGTGTTCATCGAAGCTGCCCAAGCAATGGGTGCGAACACTTGGCAAGTTCTTTCACGATATCTATTTTTCAACGTAATTCAAAGTGTACCCGTACTTTTCACCCTCAACGCCGCCGATGCTATTTTGGTGTTGGGGGGTTTGGGTTTTTTGGGGCTAGGACTTCCGGAAGAAGTGGCAGAATGGGGACACGATTTAAAACAAGCTTTAGAAGCACTACCCACAGGTATTTGGTGGACTACGCTTTTTCCTGGTTTGGCAATGACTTTAATGGTGGTTGGGTTGTCGCTGCTAGGTGAGGGGTTAAATGAATTTGTCAATCCCCGTTTGCGGAAAGAAAATAGTATCCGGAAGTAGTTTGAATTGGATAGTAGTCATTAGTCAAAAGTCAACAGTCAAGGTATCTTTGGACTATGGACTTTTTGACTATGGACTATGGACTTTTGACTTTTGACCCTGGACAACCTGTTAAGGTTTGTTAGTCTATTATCTGTTGTATTTTCTAACTGAGAGATTTGTGTGAAAGATAACCTTTCTTTAATTGTGGCTGCTACTGGTGGATTTATGCTTTCTGTCGCGCTTACAGGTATCTTACGGGGTGCGCCGGTAACATCTTTCCAGGCTCAATCTAATTTTCGTCCCATGACTGTGGCTGCATTCAGCGCTGCACCGAAGCAGACGGAAAATTTAGAAGATTTTCGCGCTAAGTCCTAAAGGCGCTAAATACATGAGTGTATAAGTTAATAGCGAAAATTTGAACCAAGACTTTGCGTACCCCTGCGCTTACCTCAGCGATACGAGTGCGTTTAAAAACGCCTTCTATTTTACGCAAAGCTGTACTAAGATGCTTTTAAAATCTGAAAATTTGCGCTTTTGGCTTTAATGTGGTGAATTCTCAAGTAATCGGCATTGACTTGGGGGGAACGGCGATTAAGTTGGGACGGTTTACGGCTGATGGTGCTTGTTTGCAATCTTTGACTGTAGCAACTCCCCAACCGGCGACACCGGAAGCGGTTATGACAGTGATGGTGGATGCGATCGCTCAACTTGACCCAGATAATCTTAGCATGGCGATCGGTGTCGGTACTCCCGGTCCTGCCGATGCTGGTGGACGCATTGCCAAAGTTGCCATCAATCTGACAGGATGGCATGATGTCCCCTTAGCTGATTGGTTAGAAGCGAAAACTGGCAAACCAACTATTCTCGCTAATGATGCTAATTGTGCGGGGTTGGGAGAAGCTTGGTTAGGTGCCGGTCGCCATTTTCAAAACCTGATTTTGCTGACTTTGGGAACTGGGGTTGGTGGGGCGGTTATTTTAGATGGTAAATTGTTTGTTGGGCATCAAGGAGCCGCTGGAGAGTTGGGTTTAATTACCTTAAATCCTGATGGTCCAATGTGTAATAGCGGTAATCAAGGCTCTTTAGAGCAGTATACCTCCGTCGTGGCAATTCGTCGCCGCACCGGGAAAGAACCTGCGGAATTGGGCGCTTTGGCGCAAGCGGGAGATGCTGAGGCGTTGACTTTTTGGCAAAATTATGGTAGAGATTTAGGCGCTGGTTTGAGTAGTTTGGTATATGTATTGACACCGCAAGCGATCGTTCTTGGTGGTGGTGTTAGTGCCAGTTTTGAGTTTTTCTTGCCAACTCTTCAGGCAGAAATTGAGCGACGGGTACTGCCTACTTCTCGCGTTGGGTTACAAATCTTGCAAGCTGAGTTGGGTAATTCTGCGGGAATAGTGGGTGCGGCAAAGTTGGCATGGCAACACTATTTGGGATGTTAGAGGTTGTTTGAAAAGTGGTGAAATGTGATTTTAGGCACTTACTGATCCCCCCTAGCCCCCCTTAAAAAGGGGGGAACCGGACTCAAAGTCCCCCTTTTAAAGGGGGATTTAGGGGGATCTAAAATTATTTGATACATCCCTAAGGACTTTTAAAACATCCTCTTAGATTATGGTTAAAACAATTCAAGCTAGAGATATTAGTCTTTACGAATTAGAAGAAAAATTTGGTTTGCAACTTGTTACAGACAGCAGATTTTTTACAGAATGGACAGAGAATTTACCGAGTTTGACTGATGGTGAAAAGAGTGCGATCGCACGAGTGCAAAGCAATTATTTCAACTTGAATAAGCGCCGTCCGATGTCAGATGAGGCGGTGAAGATGGTAGTATTATCTCCTCTACTGGATTTAGCTGGATTTTATCAAGCTCCTTTTGAAATTGAAACCGAGACATCTATTGAGATTTGTGCTGAAGATGAGGGCTTTGTTGTTAAAGGAAACATTGATGTCCTTGTTATTCAAAAGCGTTTTTGGGTACTTGTCATCGAATCTAAAAGTAGTAAACTTGATGTGATGGTAGCCCTACCCCAAGCACTCGCTTATATGGTTGATAATCCAAATTCTGCAAAACCTACTTTTGGTTTGCTTGTCAACGGTAGGGAGTTTGTTTTTGTTAAGTTAATTCAACAAGAACAACCTCAGTATACACGGTCTTATGCGCTATCAATTGAACGCGATTCAGAATTACACCAGGTACTCAGTATATTGAAGCGCGTTGGAGAATTAATTATTGCTGGTAGGATACCAGGCGAATAGAATTCGCGGCTACACAAACCAAGTCCGCGATTAGGCGGACTATAAGACAAATGAAAAGTAATTATAACCCGCGTAGGCGGGTTTTGTCTGTGTAGCTGCGAATTCCATTCGCCTTGATCAAAATCAATAACCAACAAATCATTCTGACTCACCAATTAGGGTAAAAGCAGCCCAGTTGACAGGCTCAGGTTCTTTTTTCATAGTTGTGAGCATGGCTTGACGTAAGGCTGTGGCTTTGTCAGGGTTATTTTGAATATTTTTGTAAAATTCACTCATTAGGGATGCTGTGGCTTCATCTGGGACTTTCCAGAGGGACACCATGATGCTGGGGACACCTGCTGTAATTAAAGAACGAGATAGACCGATTACGCCATCGCCTGTAATTCTACCTCTACCAGTGTCACAAGCACTCAAAACGACTAATTCTGCGTTTAGTTTTAGGTCTAGGATTTCGTAAGCTGTAAGTAAGCCGTTACCCTCTTCGTTAGTTTTCTGAGGATCGGGGGCAAGAGCGATCGCACCCGGTACACCCTGTTGTTTATAATCATCCAATAAGCCGTGTGTGGCTAAATGCACAATTCTGGCTTTGGTCATTTTTTGGACGATCGCTGTTTTGGTCGCTTGATTGCCGATAATCGCTTTGGTGTGGAAAATAGTAGCGATCGCTTTTGCTTCGATTTCCGCACCTGGTAAACTGGGTAATTGCTGCGGCTTCTCCCCCGGTACAAATGCCACACTAGGCATAGTAGGATTACCCACAATCAATATCCCCCCCCTCTCCCCC
>CASBQC010000062.1 GCA_949127805.1 Nostocales cyanobacterium PMM_0081 | reverse complement strand
TCTGCATTTCATTTTTCACCAAATTTAGCTTTCCTAAACTGCAATACCGTTAGGTATGACTACGCACCCAACCAATTTAGTTAGGTTTTTACGTTGTTTAGTTATACTAAATTTTTTTAAATTCATCATCCTATCAGATATACCGCGACCAGTCAAGGAGTTAGGGGAACTATTGTCACGCGAGTTGCTGATATCTCAGCCCGCGCATGGACTGAAGCTCTACCGCTTACCGGGTATTTCTGTAAATAAACGCGCTTCTTAGTTGTGAGGGCTGTGTTCGCTTTAAACCGTTTCATTCGCTGATTTTGCCATCAAGCCTTTTAATGTGTAAATTTGATACAGACCAAATTAGTTCTGGTACAGATAACCGTAATTATAAATTGCAATCAAGATTCTCAAATCAAAATTATGGAGCAAAATCAGCAACAACGCCGCGCTGCCGCTAAAGAGTTTCTTCAATCCCTCGAAGAGTTGGAGGATATATTACAAGAGAGTCCGACTGAAGATGAAGAAACAAAAAAAACCGATACTGCTAAAACCAGTGATGCTGAACTAATTGAAATCAAAGCAGAAATTGATTTAGAGGCTTTGGAAGACGCCGTTGCTGATATCGAACAATATCTGAAAGAAAAAACAAAATAAAAGTTACGAGTTTATAAGTTTTAATTCTTAACCCCTAACCCCAAACCCCTAATTCCTAACCTGCCGTTGAGCTTCATACAACATTAAAGCTGCGGCGATCGCCACATTCAAAGATTCTACCCCTGGACTCAGGGGTATTTTCACTTCTAAATCTGCCATTGCGGCTAAAGAAGCCGATAAACCCGCACCTTCATTACCTAATAAAATTAAACTTGGTTTTCGCCAGTCTACTTGCCAATAAGTTAAAGTCGCACAAGGCATAGTTGCCACAATCTGCATTCCCGCAAGCTTTGCTTGACTTACTGTATCTTGTAAATCGAGACTCACATCCATCGGTAAGCGAAACCACTGACCAGCACTGGCGCGTAACACTTTCGGGTTATCTAAATCTACACTATCAGCACTTAGCCACAGCCCGGATGCGTTAGCCGCTGCCGCAGTCCGAATCATCGTCCCCAAATTGCCCGGATCTTGCACAGTTTCCAAAGCTAGCAGCAACCCAGTAAACGGAACTTGCATTGCCGAGCTTCGTTTGGCGGTTGCGATAACACCATCCGGTTGTACTGTCGTGGCGATCGCTTTGATTACTTCTTCACTGACAATTTCAGTGCGATCGCACTGACTACAAGCTTGCTCCCAAAGTGCAGAATGAGCCGCTTGCCATTGTGATGTACAACACACCACTTCTAGGGGATAATTCACCGCACAAGCGGATTCCAACAAATGCGTACCTTCCACTAAAAACAACTGCTGCTTGTGACGCTCCTTCGAGGAGTGCAATTTGCGGATTTGCTTTACTAAAGAATTCTGTAAACTGGTTAACACAATATAAGGCAAAAGTAAAAAGTAAAAAGTAAAAAGTAAAAGATTTTTCTTTTGCCTTTTACCTTTTACCTTTTAATGCGGAACCCGGGACTTGAACCCGGAAGCCTTGCGGCACTAGAACCTGAATCTAGCGCGTCTGCCAATTCCGCCAGTTCCGCTGGCATTATTTAATCACCATTCCCTATTGTTAATTATTTTCCAGCTTTTGTCAACGCCCTCAGCATAAAATAAGGAATTGGTAATTGGGCATGGGACATTGGGCACGCTCGCACGCTCGCATTTATCCCCCTTGTCTTCCTTGTCCTCCTTGTCAACAAAGTCCCCCACTCCCCTTGGACTGAACCTGGACAAAAATGGACAGCCTTGTTTTTTAGATCCGCGACACCCAACGATACCCTCAGATGAAGGCTGTCCATTTTTGTCTATCGTTTGTGAAACCCCATCTCCCCCACTCCCGCTATACTATGCATTACTGAGCGCACTTATTTTGCAAATGCCTAAAAGACTTATTCCAGATTGCTTTGAGTCGCCAACTCTCACTAAATCAATGTTAGACCTAGCACAAAAATGTAGACAAATCGAATCTTTACTGTAGAATCGAAACCAACTTGAAATCTTTAAAATTACTGAATTTCTTTAGGAGGGTAGGCTTATTAATACGAATACCAGCTTACCAGATGCCAAATTTTCACCTGAAGCAGACTCCTCAGTCTTGCAAATATGGGGTGGGCATCGTTTGCAAGGTCATGTAAAAATTAGTGGGGCAAAAAATTCAGCACTGGTAATCATGGCTGGAGCCTTACTATGTTCAGGAGATTGCCGCATCCGCAACGTTCCATTATTGGCTGACGTCAAGCGGATGGGTCAAGTTTTATCAGCTTTGGGTCTTCGTTTAGAGCAACACGACGATATTTTAGATATCAACGCTAGCGAAATTACAACTTCCATTGCTCCTTACGAACTAGTTACCCAGTTGCGGGCAAGTTTTTTTGCCATTGGCGCAATTTTGGCACGATTGGGAGTAGCACAGATGCCATTACCTGGGGGTTGTGCAATTGGGGCAAGACCGGTTGATCTGCATGTCCGGGGACTACAAGCGATGGGAGCCGAAGTCCAGATAGAACATGGCATTTGTAATGCTTATGTCCCAGGTAGCAATTCTAGGCTCAAAGGAGCCAAGATTTACCTGGACAGCCCCAGCGTTGGGGCAACGGAAACGTTGATGATGGCAGCTACACTTGCAGATGGGGAAACTACCCTGGAAAATGCTGCACGGGAGCCAGAAGTAGTCGATCTGGCGAATTTTTGTAACGCGATGGGAGCTTTGATTCAAGGTGCCGGCACTAGTACAATTACCATCGTCGGTGTTCCTAAATTGCATTCTGTTGACTACTCGATTATTCCCGATCGCATTGAAACAGGTACATTTTTAGTCGCTGGAGCGATCACGCGATCGGAAATTACCCTCTCACCAGTAGTGCCTGAGCATTTAATCCCAGTACTTGCCAAACTGCGGGATATTGGTGTGTCCATAATTCAAGAAGCCCCTGATTGCTTACGCATAATGCCTGCTCAAACCCTGAGGGCAACGGATATTGAAACCTTGCCCCATCCAGGCTTTCCTACCGATATGCAAGCACCATTTATGGCTTTGCTAACCGTAGCAGAAGGCGATAGCATAATTAACGAATCTGTGTTTGAAAATCGCTTGCGTCACGCTTCTGAGTTGAATCGCTTAGGGGCAGACATTCGCGTTAAAGGTAACGCAGCTTTCGTTCGGGGAGTACCGATGTTGTCTGGCGCACCTGTATTGGGTACAGACTTGCGGGCATCAGCAGCCTTAGTCTTAGCAGGACTGGCAGCTGAAGGCAAAACTACAATTCAGGGATTGCACCATTTAGATCGTGGCTACGATCGCCTTGATATGAAGTTGCAACAATTAGGAGCAAAAATCCTCCGCGTGAACGAAACACCGACGGATGCACCAATTACCCGCAAAAGCTAGTAATTCTCAAGCGTCGATTTCAATGTCGTAGTGGTTTATGTCATTAGTTGTAAAAGGAAAATAGGTAGGGCATCTGCCCTGCCTAATTCTCGTTATACTAGCGGTGGGAGGCTGTATATATCAGCAGCTACATCCCACCATTTCTTAGTTTCTTTTCGTTTCGATTGCTATGTCCGATTTTAAGACTCAGCTCATTGGTATCAAAGCAGATTCTTTTCGTCATCCTTTAGACTTGGAAGCAACCAAGACTCTAAAGCAGATACCAGGATTAGACATGCTCGTGCGGAATTTGCTCGGACCCTTGGCAGAGCAAGTTTTTTATGTAGAAAATATTGCCTCCAGCGTTTTGGTAGGCGAACAACAACTGCCTGATTTACACAAGCTGTTGTTAGAAGCCTGTAAAATTTTGGATATGGAGCCTCCCCAACTGTACATCCGCCAACATCCGGCTCCCAACGCTTATACTTTTGCCATGCGCGGCAAACAGCCTTTTATTGTCGTACACACTTCCCTGATTGATTTACTGACCCCCGAAGAAATTCAGGCAGTGATTGCCCATGAGTTAGGACATCTCAAATGCGATCACAGCGTTTACCTGACTCCGGTAAATTTATTGGTGTTAGCAGCCGCAAGTCTACCAAATATAGGAGCAGTGCTAGCACAAAGCATACAAGCACAACTTTTAGAATGGGTACGCTGTGCTGAGTTTACATGCGATCGCGCCGCATTATTAGCCACTCAAGATCCCAAAGTTGTCATGTCAGTCTTGATGAAGCTTGCCGGTGGTTCCCCAACATTAGCACCACAACTCAACCTTGATGCTTTTGTCGCCCAAGCTCGCGCTTACGATGATATTAGCAAGACTGAATTAGGTGAAATGGTCAAAGTAGCCCGCACCTCTCAATTATCGCATCCAGTGCCAGTACTGCGGGCGCGAGAAATTGATCGCTGGGCAAGCAGCAAAGAATATCAAAAGTTGTTGCATTCTTCAGAAAAAGAGTATAATATTGAAGTTGCACCCAAGGGCGGGTGGCGAAATTGGTAGACGCATCACACTCAAAATGTGACGATCGTGAGGTCATAGGAGTTCGATTCTCCTCCTGCCCATTAGACATAGGAGTGAAAAAAAATGTAGAGACGTTCCGGCGGAACGTCTCTACGTCTTTTCTGGAGATGTCTATTGTAAAAATATAGGTGAATAGAAGCCATGACGACTGGAAGTCGCGACTATACAAACAAAGTCCGCCTACGCGGACTAATGTGAAAATAGGGTTTCAAATTTCCTATGGCAAGAGTAATAAAATTTAAACTTAATTCCGGATCGCGATGGACAAATCATGAATAAATATAAGAAGCTAGCAAAAGCTTATTTATGGCGATCCCTTACAGCATGAGTTCTCAAAGTCTAGTTTAATTGAGGCAATAAAATAGCCCGGATAGTTCTTGCTATGCGATGTATAAAACAAATAAACTTGCCAAATATAGCCAATGTGTTTGTCATTGCCAATGATAAATGTAAATGGGGGTTTACTTTTTTAATTGGCGATGTTGCATGGATAACGGCTTGGCTCATGTTGCATAAAATTAAGGTAATTGCAGCCGTTTTTAATAATGGTGTTTGTTCACCTTTAACATTTTGATTTGACGATGGAATAATTATGATCTAAAATAAATCATGAATATTGCTTGCGGGCAAAATAAGTTTTCAGCCACTTTGCGCTAATAAAGGTTCGGTTATCTTACTCAACTAAGATTTTATTCAACAGAGGTTAATAATTATGCGATTAAAGAGATGGGAATCTCCCCGTCGCGAAGGCAGAAACGATAAAGGCAGAGGTGGTTCTGCAAGACAGCGACAACTCAAAAAACAAAGGCAGATGCTGCGGAAAAGGCTGAAAGAAGGCAATAACCCAGACAACAACAAAAACAATAGACAGGGGGAAGAAGTTAATCTTCCCCCTATTTTTTTGAGTTTTTCCTAAGGAGAAGTAAGTTCGTAGCCTTAGAGCATCAATTGAGCAGCACCTTGTTTGCCTAGACATAAAAATATTAAATATAAATTCTAATTTGTTTTATAATCCTTAATC
>CASBQC010000061.1 GCA_949127805.1 Nostocales cyanobacterium PMM_0081 | reverse complement strand
TACCTCTTCAGGGAATATAAATTGTTCGTGAGGTTGATCTTGAGGAGCCATCCAAGCGCGGATACCCTCGTTCAGCAAAATGTTCTTGGTATAGAATGTTTCAAACTCTGGGTCTTCTGCCGCACGCAATTCTTGCGATACGAAGTCATAAGCCCGCAGGTTTAGCGCTAAACCAACAATTCCAATTGCTGCCATCCACAAGCCTGTGACTGGGACAAACAACATAAAGAAGTGCAGCCAACGCTTGTTGGAGAAAGCAATACCGAATATCTGTGACCAGAAACGGTTTGCTGTCACCATTGAGTAGGTTTCTTCTGATTGAGTCGGGTTGAAGGCACGGAAGGTGTTCGCACCGTCGCCATCTTCAAACAGGGTATTTTCGACTGTTGCACCGTGAATCGCGCACAACAATGCTCCACCTAATACACCCGCTACACCCATCATGTGGAAGGGGTTGAGGGTAAAGTTGTGGAAGCCTTGGATGAACAAGATGAAGCGGAAAATTGCCGCTACACCGAAGCTGGGTGCAAAGAACCAACTTGATTGTCCCAAGGGGTACATCAAAAATACGCTGACGAATACAGCGATGGGGGCAGAAAATGCGATCGCATTGTAAGGACGAATCCCTACTAAGCGTGCAATTTCAAATTGACGCAACATGAAGCCAATTAAAGCAAAGGCTCCGTGTAATGCTACAAATGCCCACAATCCACCCAATTGAAACCAACGGGTGAAGTCGCCTTGTGCTTCTGGTCCCCAGAGTAACATCAAAGAGTGTCCCAAGCTGTTTGCTGGGGTGGATACTGCCACTGTCAGGAAGTTACAGCCTTCCAGATATGATGAGGCTAACCCGTGGGTGTACCAGCTTGTGACGAATGTTGTACCGGTTAGCCAACCGCCTAGTGCGAGGAAAGCGGTTGGGAATAATAATATCCCTGACCAACCTACGAACACAAAGCGATCGCGCTTCAACCAGTCGTCTAGTACGTCAAACCACCCTCTACTGGGGGCGCGTCCTACTGCGATGGTCATTACAGGAAATCCTCTTTTTACTAAAATTGCGACGTTTTTGACGTTTTGAGGAATTAACGTTTTTTTGACACTCTCACTAGCTTACATGCTCCTGAGATTCTGAGATGCCAACTTAATCAGCGCCATTTCTCAGTTGTGCCTTCATAATCACCACTTACTGCTAAATTTAGCTTGTGGTAACTTAATGATTCTTAACTTATCACATCTTGCCCGGTTTGCGTCGATCCACGTTGGTAAATCAGGTATCAAACACGAGGCTCTTAATTAATATGAATATCAGAATTTTTACAATTTGACACAGGTTTTCTCAGAAATCTGAAAACAAAGAGTCAGAAAACTTGCTTGCAATACATCCTCTTGGAGTGGCAGACTTTTTTTAGGGAAGATATCACGCGCTAAGGTAGTTAAATGACGGCATCAACAACCATTAACAAAGACGATCGCTCCGCGACAAATGTCCTGCATCAAAAAGTTCTCGGTTCTCGTCGGTTCAGCAACTACTTGTGGGCAACTATCGTTACCTTAGGGTCTACAGGCTTTTTGCTGGCAGCGATATCCAGTTACCTCAAAGTTAATTTACTCATAGTTAGCGACCCAACTCAACTGGTATTCGTCCCCCAAGGATTGGTGATGGGGTTATATTCCATTGCTGGCTCACTTTTAGCCTTATACCTGTGGTTAGTAATTTTATGGGATGTGGGAGGCGGATACAACGAGTTCGATCGCTCAACTGGCAAAATAAAAATTTTCCGTTGGGGATTTCCTGGCAAAAATCGTCGCATTCAGCTTGACTTTGCAACACAAGATGTGCAATGTGTTCGAGTCGATCTCAAAGAGGGGCTAAATCCACGTCGCGCTCTTTACCTTAGAGCTAAAGGTCGCCGAGATATCCCCCTAACACGGGTAGGTCAGCCGTTATCGCTAACAGAGTTAGAAGTTCAAGGCGCCGAGTTAGCCCGCTTTTTGCAAGTTCCATTGGAAGGACTTTAAAGAATACGTGGATGAATGCCCTGCATTCTGAGCGTCAGCAAACAGGGTTCATAATTTTCCCAGACGGATGGGTGGATTAGCAGAACTAAAGCTGCGTGTTACACACATTATTCGTTGATATTTTGTCGGTAGTAGGCACGAAAAGTGACATTTTGAGCGCTGTAGCGCTCACTACTTAATGTCTCGAAAGGGGATTAACTATGGTTTGCCCCACGGTAGTGGCGATTTAAGATAGGATTTTGACGGGTATGCTTAGTACCTATGTAGTCTTTCATTCCACTAGAAGAAGTGGAATGAAAAACGAGCCGAAAATTTTTGTAAGTAACAATGCGCTTAAAAATTCCACAGTTTTTACTTGCTCTAGTGATTGTCGGTGGCTTGATGTTGGGGGGATGTTCAGCACAGCAGGCTGCTTCTAATAGCGCTTCCCCATCCTCCACAGCTACCTCAGCAGCTACAGAAGCAAGCACCAAGACAACTACAGAGGCAAGCTCTGTATCTAAAAATACAAATAGTGAGAGTATCCCCGGAATGAAAGATTTACCAAGACTCGAAGGTAAGGCTACTGTGGTGATGACCGTGAAAGGTTCGCCAATTACTATCGAAGTAGACGGCACAAACGCCCCAATTACCGGTGGCAACTTCGTCGATTTGGTGCAACGGGGTGTTTACGATGGGTTATCTTTTCATAGAGTAGTGCGGGAACCACAACCGTTTGTGGCTCAAGGAGGCGATCCTAAAAGTAAAGACCCGAAAACACCCACACAACTTTTGGGAACAGGTGGTTTTATTGACCCAAAAACTGGAAAAGAGCGCTCTATACCTTTAGAAATTAAGCCAAAAGGTGCCCAAGAACCTGTATACAGCAAGACGATTACTGAAACGCCTGTTTTAACACATAAACTTGGTGCGATCGCAATGGCACGATCGCAACAACCAGACTCGGCTTCTTCTCAGTTTTATTTTGCACTCGCCAATCAAGACTTTCTTGATGGTAGCTACGCCGTATTTGGCAATGTCACCCAAGGAATGGATGTAGTTAACAAAATTCAGCAAGGCGATCGCATTGACTCTGCTAAAGTCACCCAAGGTGCAGAAAACTTGAAAAACGGCGGTAAGTAACCTTCAAGATTGTTAGTTGTTAGTTGTCAAAAACTACAACTAACCACTTTCTACTCCCCACTCCCCAAAATTGATTGAAGTTGTTGTCACTGGTATTGGTCTTGTTTCCGCTTTGGGTACAAGCTTAGAGGATAGTTGGCAGCAGTTAATAGCTGGTAAATCTGGAATCAAATTACATCAACCATTTCCAGATTTAGAACTACGTCCTCTAGGTTTAATTGGTAAACAACCAGTTGAGTTAAGAATCCTGACTCAGCTGGTTGTTGCTTCGGCTTTGAAAGATGCCCGGTTAATTCAGCCTTTGCCCGATTGTGGCGTTGTCATCGGCTCAAGTCGCAGTCATCAAGCTTTGTGGGAAGAGATGGCAAGGGAGAGGGGGGACAAGGAGGATTTTCTCCCTCATCTCCCCCTCACCCCCTCCCC
>CASBQC010000060.1 GCA_949127805.1 Nostocales cyanobacterium PMM_0081 | reverse complement strand
GGGTTTCACAAACGCTCTTTCACTCATTGGACAGCTTGCGAGTGAAATATTCATGCAGCATCTCAGACACATATAAGTGGAAGGCTGTCCAATGAGTGTCCAGGTGAGCGTCCAAGGGAGAAGGATAAAAATGAATGGTACAAGCCCCTAAATTTATGACGTGTGAAAAATTTCTTTTTCCTTTTTTTTCAAGCCCCTCAATTTATTGATGGGGATTATTTCATCCTTTATACTTCATACTTCATCCTTTAGTTGACCCTGATATTAAAAGCGCCACCAAGTTTTTTGCATGTAACTGAGAATTGCAAAAGCGAATGCCGCTAAAAATAACAGCCAAATCACACCTCCAGGCATAAAACCGAGAATTCCAAAGCCTCTGAGTACCCAAACGGCGATCGCAATTCCAAAAAGGAAGCCACAAGTTTGGGTTAATCGACGATTTAATTTATTAGAAGATTGACTCACGTAATTGCCCTCTTGTACGCAACAGCTTATCAAAGCATAACGAAAAGGCAAAACTTCATAATTTTACGTCATAGACGAATACTGTCAAAGCTTGTACTTTAAAGCTAGTTCAGTATTTCCCGATGAAGGGAAATTCATCATAAAATTACATATTTTTACGTAAATATTGTGAATAATAACCTTATAAGGAGTTTTTCCGGAAAATTAATCTATGGAAGTGGAACTACAATTAGTCGGTTGTCATGAATGAAGTTAAAGATTTTACCCTTCGGGTTCGTCAGTCGCTACAACGCTTTGTACCCCCGCAACGCGCTGGCTCACATTTTAACTGCGTAAATGGCTTTGAGGAGTAATCAAAATCAATATGTCTGCGTCTTACATACCACATATTACTAAAGGTGACGATATGACTTGGAGTCAAGACAAGCAAAAGTTACTCATGCAGGGTGAGATTTTCGTGGAAACGCGATCGCACAATGCTTGGGGTGGTGCTGTCACCGCTTGGATGTATGTGCCTTTAGTGCGATCGCATGTCTGGCAGCAATTAACCGATTACCCCCGTTGGGTGCAATATTTTCCTGATATTACAAAGAGCGAAATTACACAAAGAGGCGAAGCCAAACGTCTGTATCAAGCAGCACAAAAAGCATTTTTATTTTTCACGGCACAAGTTGAAATCTACCTCAATGTCGCCGAAGAGATTGGGCAGCGAATTCAATTTAGGATGGAAAAAGGAACTTTTGAAGACTTTACAGCTAATTTAGAGCTAAAAGATTGCGGTAACGGCACATTGGTAGCTTATAGTGTCCAAGCTACGCCTAATATTCCCATACCATCGATATTTATTCAGCAAGCAATGAATTTAGAATTGCCCGCAAATATGCGTAAAATGCGACAAGTGCTTATGTTAGGTCAATAACGGCAATGTCACAGGCAAAACCTATTTTAGAATTTTGGTTTGGTGATCCCGATGAACTCAGTTACGGGAAACCTCGAAAAACTTGGTTTAATAAAACACCAGAGTTTGATGAGGAACTGCGAACTCGATTCGGCACAGATTACCAAAAAGCAGCAGCGGGACACCTAGACGATTGGATCGATTTACCGGAAACTTGTCTAGCGCTGATTTTGTTGTTAGATCAGTTTCCCCGAAGTATATTTCGGGATACTCCTGAAGCCTTTGCGACTGATTGGGAAGCACTTTCAGCAGCCCAGCAAGCGATCGCACTCGGCTACGATCGCCACTTTTTGCCTGTACAACGCTGGTTTGTCTATTTACCTTTTGAACACAGCGAAAATCTAGATCATCAGCATCAGAGTGTAAAGCTATTTGGGCAACTCAGTCACGATCCTGACAGCGCTAGTGCGATTGAATATGCATATCGTCACCTGGAAATAATCGAGCGTTTTGGGCGATTTCCTCATCGCAATGCAATTTTAGGACGCATTTCTACCCCAGAGGAACAAGAATTTTTACAGCAACCAGCTTCAGGTTTTTAGAGGATGTTTACATCAAAATCGGAACCTAACCCCCCTACCCCCCTTCCCTTGTAGGGAAGGGGGAGTTTCAAAGCCTCTCCCCCACGGGGGGAGAGGAATGGAAGCGGGGTTTTTCAGTATACTTTATGACTTGCAGTCGCCTCGTTCTCAGGTAATTTACTATAAAAGACGCTTTCTCCACTGGGGAAAGCGTCTTTTATAGTCGTGATATCAAAACGTATATTCTAAAATTATTCAGTTAAAAGATATAAAAATGCCAATTAATTCAAGACATATGCCCGTATTCGGATAAATTCAGCGATTGACTAGAAAAACTTGGCTCATTTCCAAACCACACTTGATCTAAATCATTTTCCGTGAAGCTGTAGCCCAGATTAGCCGCAAAATCAACAATCTTGGTTTTATCCCAATGATAGCTGCCTAAAAACCCCAGACGACAGCACTTATTGTAATATTGCTCGTAAATACCTTGATTTGAACTCACAAGGTCATAAAAAGCGTCAACCTGTTCTAAAGACATAAAATTTCTCCTCCAATGATTGTTATTTGTGCATTCATTGTAAAACTACATTACTTAACTAGATAATTCCAGATTTCATAATCGACTTAAGTACAGGAGTGTAAATAAACGCAATCTAACGTAGTAAGCACGCTTTGTGCTTAAAAGTGAATGCAATTGAGCGGTAAACCGCTCACTACGAACAAGAATTACATTTTATCTTTAATTACGCCACTTACTTATATATATGAAGTATTTTTTGATAAATAATTTTCTTAATATAATCTTTCTATTTAACGATTTATAAGCGTTTGACCATTAACATACAGAGATTATCTTCGCCCCAAAGTTGTGTAAATACTTCTAAAGGTCTAAATCCCATACTGAAATAAAAAGCTCTCGTCCCTGCATAAAATGTATCTGGGTGAGAACAAGCAAGGGTCTTAACCTGCCAATATTCTATACTCTGCTGACGTAGAATTGACTCTACGCGGTTCACTAACGCACCACCAATACCTTGACGGTGATATTCGGGACGAACACCCATAATGTACAGTTCGGCTGCGTATTCATTATGCTGTTTAAAGGTAAGAAAACCTACACACTCATTATCTACTACAGCAAGTAAAGTTGGTAGCCTTTCTATCTCTTTCAGGTATTGAATTAGCGCTGTCTCTTTCCCAAACCATTGCGCTCGTAGAGACGTTCCGCTGGAACGTCTCTACAAATTGATTCACAAACCTCAGCTTTGTCGTAAAACGGACCCACGAGTGCTAGCTTTTCATGTCCGCGCTCATTAACATTAATCAAAATACCATACCGTCGTAGAGACGTTCCTTTCGTAACGTCTCTACAATATATGTGATTTACCGTCAGGTAGTAAGCGGCTTATTTTTTAAGATAGAAGATATGAGCGGTAAACCGCTCACTACGAATAAAACCCGAAACAAGACCCCCGACTTCAAAGAAGAAGTCGGGGGTCTTAATCTTGCATCTAATTAGCCAGTAAATACCTCAGCCGGCAAGCGATTGAAAGACAAACGCTCATTTTGCACATCAACAAAGATAGTGTCCCCATCATTGAATTCACCGCGCAAAATAGCTTTGGCAATTTGAGTTTCTAACTCCCGCTGAATCGCTCTCTTTAAAGGACGTGCGCCAAATACAGGGTCATATCCTACTTCTGCTAAAAAGTCAAGAGCAGAATCAGAGAGTTTTAAAGAAATCTTGCGATCGCTCAATCTTTGTCGCAGTCTATTTACTTGCAACTGTACAATATGCCGCAATTCGCTTCTGTGCAGTGCATGGAAGATAATCGTTTCATCAATGCGGTTGAGAAACTCCGGACGGAAGCTATTCCGCATCGCTTCCATCACGCGATGACGCATTTCATCATAACGTGAATCATCCCCCGCCACATCTAAAATATACTGCGAACCAATGTTGCTGGTCATAATGATGATCGTGTTTTTGAAGTCAACTTTATGACCTTGGGCATCAGTCACCCGACCATCATCAAGAATTTGCAGGAAGATATTAAATACATCGGGGTGTGCTTTTTCGATTTCGTCGAATAGCAGCACCGCATAAGGACGACGACGAATTGCTTCGGTGAGTTGTCCACCTTCATCGTATCCCACATATCCGGGAGGCGCACCGATGAGGCGAGAAACTGCGTGTTTTTCCATATACTCAGACATATCAATTCGTACTAGAGATTCTTCCGTGTCGAAGAGATATGCGGCTAGCGCTTTCGCTAATTCGGTTTTACCTACACCTGTAGGACCGAGGAAAACAAAGCTAGCAATGGGACGATTGGGATCTGCAAGTCCAGCACGCGATCGCTGAATTGCATCCGCTACAGCTGTTACCGCTTCATCTTGTCCAACGACGCGGTGGTGTAGTTCATCTTCTAATAGCAGCAGTTTTTCTTTTTCAGATTCCACCAACTTGCTGATGGGAATCCCTGTCCACTTAGAAATAACTTCTGCAATATCAGCTTCAGTTACTTCTTCCCGCAAAAGTGATTTCCCACTTTTTTGCGTTTGTGCAAGTTCATTTTCTGCGGCTTCTAATTGACGATGTAAATCTGTTAATTTGCCATATTTCAACTCAGCAGCGCGGTTAAGATCGTAGTCGCGTTCTGCTTGTTGAATTTCCAGATTTACCCGTTCAATCTCTTGTTTAACAGACTGAATTTTGGTGATAATATCTTTTTCAGACTGCCATTGAGTATCGAGGGTTCTTTGTTCTTCTTTAAAATCCGCAAGTTCTTTTTCTAATCTTTCTAAACGTTCACGAGAACCTGCATCGCTTTCTTTTTGGAGAGAAAGCCTTTCCATTTCTAATTGCAGAATTTTGCGGTCGATTTCGTCGAGTTCTTCAGGTTTGGAGGTAATCTCCATTTTCAGTCTGGCTGCCGCTTCGTCTACCAAATCAATGGCTTTGTCAGGAAGAAAGCGATCGCTAATATATCGACTCGACAATATAGCCGCTGCAACTAAAGCACTATCGGAAATCTTTACACCGTGGTGGTTTTCATAACGTTCTCTCAACCCCCGCAAAATCGAAATAGTATCTTCTACACTCGGTTGATCGACATAAATCTGCTGAAAACGTCTTTCCAAAGCGGCATCTTTTTCGATATACTTGCGATATTCATCAAGAGTTGTCGCCCCAATACAGCGCAATTCACCCCGCGCTAACATCGGTTTTAACAAGTTACCTGCGTCCATCGCACCTTGAGTTGCACCAGCACCAACTACGGTGTGAATTTCATCGATAAATAATACAATATTGCCGCCAGATTCCGTAACTTCTTTTAATACTGCTTTGAGACGTTCTTCAAATTCACCCCGGAATTTTGCTCCCGCAATCAAAGCACCCATATCTAAAGCTATCAGCTTGCGGTCTTTGAGAGACTGAGGTACATCACCGGCGATAATCCGCTGTGCTAATCCTTCAGCGATCGCAGTTTTACCAACACCAGGTTCCCCAATCAGTACGGGGTTATTTTTAGTACGACGCGAGAGAATTTGGATGGTGCGACGAATTTCATCATCTCGTCCAATCACTGGATCAAGTTTACCTTGACGGGCAGCTTCTGTGAGGTCACGCCCATATTTTTCCAGTGCTTCATATTTGCCTTCTGGATTTTGGTCGGTCACTTTCTGGTTCCCACGAATTTGTTTAATGATATTCTTTAATTTGCCTTCGTCTAATCCAAATTCTTGGAATAAACTTTTGCCAAAGCGGTCATCTTTGGCGTAGGCAAGCAATAAGTGTTCAATAGAGATGTATTCGTCTTGAAATTCTTTGCGATAGCCATCAGCACGATCTAGCAGAGTATCCAAGCTGCGTCCTAAGTAGACGGAAGTGCTGCTACCAGATACTTTTGGCTGACGTTGAATGAATTGTTCAGTGCGATCGCGTAATTTTTGCAGATTTACACCTGCTTTGGTAAAAACACCGCTAGCGAGTCCTTCTTGTTCTAGCAGCGCTTTCATCAGGTGTTCGCTTTCGATCTGCTGGAGTTGATATTGTTTGGCAATATCTGGAGTGTGCGCGATCGCTTCCCAAGCTTTTTCGGTAAATTGGTTCGGGTTAGTGGGTTGCATAGGCTTTTGACTCAACTAACGGTCTTTCGGCGTTTTAATAACGCCAAGAGAAAAACAATAAAATTTTTTCTGATAAAGTTATTGTAAAAAGACGCGGACTACTACGAAGATCGGTCTTCACGTCATTCTCCAGTAGGATTACCGTCCGTGAAAAAACCTCACCCCAACTTTGAAGCATTAGGTGCGGTATTTGCCTTTAAAGCTTAATTTAAAAGATCCCCGACTTCTTCGAGAAGTCGGGGATCTGAGTCCTTAAATTTTCACAAATAGAAGCGAGGATTACTATAGCAACAGATTATAAGTCTCTAAATATACAGGAAACGGAACTACAGTAGAACTACCCTGGTTGCGGTGGTGGGATAATCCGGGAAATTTGCTGTTGACAGGATGGGAACCTTCGGAACCTTTGGCAGCTGAGTTAAACAAATTGGGCACGAAGCCGCTATGAGTTAGTATGATTCTTATCGGGCGGAAACTAAACGCCTGGTTTACACAATAATTAAACGAGCCAAAGAAACCTCGTGACTTGTAGAGGCGATCGCGTTAGAATCTTGTCACGCTTTTCTGCTTAAAAAAAAGAAGGAAAGCCCACTAGGGGAATATAAAGCATGTCGTGACAACGACATAGCCGGGAAACCCGCCTTAAATTATGTAGCCGATCGCGGCTCAAAAATGTCAAAATAGTATATCTGTTCTACTCATTTTCAATTTAGACTCCTTAAATCCATATATTATTTAGAGGCAGGAATGGCTACTAACACCACTGATAATGCAGGGAAGCAAAAAGCCCTCAGCATGGTACTCACCCAAATTGAGCGTAGCTTTGGTAAAGGAGCAATCATGCGTCTGGGCGATGCTACCAGAATGCGTGTGGAGACGATTTCCAGTGGAGCGCTGACTCTGGATCTAGCATTGGGCGGCGGTTTACCCAAGGGACGCGTGATTGAGATTTATGGACCAGAAAGTTCTGGTAAAACAACAGTAGCCCTGCACGCAGTCGCGGAAGTGCAAAAAGAAGGCGGCATCGCCGCTTATGTTGATGCTGAACACGCCCTAGACCCCACCTACGCAGCGGCATTAGGTGTTGATATTGACAACTTGCTGATTTCCCAACCTGACACTGGGGAATCTGCTTTGGAAATTGTCGATCAACTCGTCCGCTCCGCTGCGGTTGATATTGTAGTCATTGACTCTGTAGCAGCATTGGTTCCCCGCGCTGAAATTGAAGGCGAAATGGGAGATGTCCACGTTGGTTTGCAAGCAAGATTGATGAGCCAAGCTC
>CASBQC010000059.1 GCA_949127805.1 Nostocales cyanobacterium PMM_0081 | reverse complement strand
CAGTAGCTTAATCAAATAAAAGAATTTTGATTAAATGTAACTAAGGTGACATTTTTCTGAATGTTGAAATTGCTATTAAATTTATTAAGGTTTGAAAATTGGGCATTGGGAATTGGGCATGGGGCATTAGTCCGGCAGTGCGTTGGACGGGTTTCCCGGCAGTCACGCATCTGCCGTCATTGGTAATAATTCTTTTCCCTTTGTTCCTTTACCCTTTCCCCCTCTGAAAAATCCCTTTTTCCTTTGGGAGTGCAAGAACTACACTCAAAGATGCGGAAATTTCGCTCATTGGTTACGCGATCGCTACAGATACACATAATTGTCGAGATTATCAAAGTGTAAGTAAAAAAACTCACACTTCTATCGAAATTATCCGGAAAATAGCAGTGTACTTCTTAACTTGAGCAGTAAATTACCTCAATAAGGAAACATCCACACCCATCAGAAATTTTGTTGTCGAAACACATGTTTGAAGCCGCTTGGCAGTCAATTATATCTCCTAGAGATAAGCAAATGACAAATAATATTCAAATGCTAGTTCTCGATCTTGAGTCAAAGCGGATTAAAAGTCACAAGTCAATGTTACCTAAGTTGTTTCTTAAAGAGACAAACAGGAAGTTGCAGATGCGACAATTTCCTGGAATTATAAAGGCGATCGCTAAATTTTTCATCAGCAAGAGTGCAGATTTGGTGCTCTTTACAATCCTGTATAAATTGCTAATACATTACATCAGCCAACTCAAACAAGCAGAACAGAAAATCTGCGAACAAGCAGCGCTGCTGGATGTGGCAACTGACGCAATTTTCGTAAAAAATATCCAAAACCAGATTTTATTCTGGAATAAAAGCGCGGAACTTTTGTACGGCTGGAAAGTTGAGGAAGCTGTTGGTAAAGATGCTTTGGCACTTTTGTACGAAGATTTACCACTTCCTCAATCAGCGCTTTTAACTGTGATTAAAAACGGTTCGTGGCAAGGTGAATTAAAACAAGTACAAAAAAGCGGTGATGAAATTCTAGTAGAAAGTCGATGGACTTTGGTACGTGATGAATTTGGGCAATCGAAATCAATTGTAATTGTTAATACAGAAATCACGCAAAAGAAACAACTAGAAGCACAACTTTTGCGATCGCAACGTTTGGAATGTATCGGCACTTTAGCTGGTGGAATTGCCCACGACCTCAACAATGTGCTAGCACCAATTTTATTGGCAGTTCCTTTATTGCAGATGAAATTGTCCGATCCGCAAAGCGAACATTTGCTAAAAATGTTAGAAAATAATGTCAAACGCGGAGCAAATTTAGTGAGACAAATTTTATCTTTTGCACGCGGTATAGAAGGCAGACAAACAACTGTTAAAGTTACCTCTTTGCTAACAGAAATTGAAGACATCACCGGCACATTCTCAAAATCCATCGCTTGCCATAGACATATATCAGACAATCTTTGGCATGTGCAGGGAAATGCCACCCAATTGCATCAAGTGCTGATGAACTTAGTTGTTAACGCCCGCGATGCCATGCCAGACGGTGGTATCATGACGATTTCAGCCGAAAATCTCGTCATAGATGAACATTATGCCCAAATGCATATCGATGCCCAAGTGGGTTGTTATGTTGCTATCACCATCGCGGATACAGGTATAGGAATACCGCAGACAATTCAAGAGCGAATTTTTGAGCCTTTTTTCACTACTAAAGAAGTAGGAAAAGGTACAGGTTTAGGACTTTCGACAGCGTCAGGGATTATTAAAAATCACGGTGGATTTGTGAATGTCTACAGTGAAATTAATAAGGGAACGCAATTTCAAGTTTACTTGCCTTCTTCCGCCAAAGTGGAAATTGAGCCGCTTTGCCCAGAATCGAAATTAATCACTGGAAATGGCGAATTAATTTTGGTAGTAGATGATGAAACTGCAATTCGCGATCTGACTAAATCATCTTTAGAAACATATAATTACCGGGTGCTAACTGCCAGTGATGGGATTGAAGCTGTAGCAATTTATGCTCAACATCAGCAGGAAATTAGTGTAGTATTGCTAGATATGATGATGCCTTGGATGGATGGTGCGATCGCTATCCGCACGTTACAAAAAATAAATCCCGATGTGAAAATTATCGCTATGAGCGGCTTGTTATCAAATCAAAACATTGCCGAATCCGCCGGTACAGGTGTAAAAGGATTTTTATCCAAACCCTGCACAGCGAGAGAATTATTGCAAGCGATCAACTCAACTCGCTCCCAAATCCATTAATAACTTAGTCAGTAGATAAATACGAGGAGCGATCCGTTGAATCACTTTTCTTACAATCCATCATTCAGTAATCAAAAATATACTATAGTTTTGAGTTTGAGTCTGTAGCTTTTTCTTACATAGATAAATTAATACTGAAAAAGCATTAACGGACAATAATGAGTACAAAAAGTAACTAGTAGTAACCTGTTTTTTTCAGGATATCTAGCTTTCTCTACCCGTCTTATACTTCAATCCTGTTAGTGTTAAGCCCCAAATCCTCCTAGAGACGTAGCAATGTTACGTCTCTACATACATAGCATTTTTTACCACCAATTGCTTAACACCAACTATATTGTCTTATACTTAGCTTTATCAAAAATAATTACTGCTATCGATTACGTTTTTATTTGTTATTGTTAATATTATTAAACTTTTTCAGAAATTTTCCGGGAAAAGACCATTATGGCTTTATACGCTGAATTGCATAGACATCTGGGCGGTTCGGTTGTACCCCGTGTTCTATGGGGATACCTAGAACGCAATTCGTCAGATTTACTTTCACGGTTTGCTGACTATTCGGCTTTTGAAGAATTTTTCACGCGATCGCGTAGCACGTTAGATGAATATCTGGAATTGCACACCTTAGTTGAAAGCGTGCAAAATGCCGAAAGTTTGCCTTACTTTATCTATCGTCTGATGCGGGGTGCTTATATTTTTGAGAATTTGGCTTATCTGGAACTGCGTTATACTCCTTATCTCCGCACATCCAAAAATCTAAGTCAATCAGAGAGAATTGACAAAATGGCGGAAATTGTGGAGATTGTCGGGCAAGCAAGTCAATTACAAGAATATCCGATTGTTACCAGCCAAATACTTTGTATGCACTCACGCTTACCTTATGAGGTGAATAAGGCGATCGTAGATTTGGCAGCACAAAATACCAAGTATATTTGTGGAATAGATGTTGCTGGTGGTGATAGCTATTATGCCGATCGCTTGGATGAGTGGGTTAGTTTGTATGATTATGCGCGATCGCTGAATGTCAAAACCACCGGACACCTTTACGAAACCACAGCCGGCTGCTATCCAGAATTATTACCTTATTTGATGCGGATTGGTCACGGCATCCAAATCCCGCTGCTGTATCCAGAGTTACTTAAAGATGTGGCTCAACGCGGTCAGTGTTTGGAGGTTTGCCCGACAACATACTTAAAAACAGGTACTTTAGACGATATTCGTCAACTCAAGATAGTTTTTGACCGATGTTTCGACGCGGGGGTAGATATCGCTATTTGTACTGATAACGCCGGTTTGCATAACGTGCGTCTACCCTTTGAGTATGAAAATCTTTTAACTTACGACATTATCAACTTCCAACAGCTACAAGTTTGTCAAGATGCAGCTTTCCGTCATGCTTTTGCTTGGCCCTACGGTCAACGTCCGGCATCATTGTTAAATGGGTTGCTGAAACCCGAACCTGTGAAATCTTTATCGATGCGGGGTAATTAGTAGTAAGCGCTTCAGCGCTTTATAATTAGCGCTGAAGCGCTGACTACGAATAAACTTATTTACAAATTGTAAAGAAATTTGCTTATTCTATTCAGTGCTTGGCAACTCGCCTACACTGAAATTTATGTCTTCTACGATTCAAGCTTTACCAACGGAGGTTGTATACCTCATTACAGCCGGAGAGGTAATTGACTCTCTAGCTTCAGTGGTGCGGGAATTGATAGAAAATTCCCTAGATGCAGGTGCAACGCGGATTGTGGTTTCTGTATGGGCGCAGCAGTGGCGGGTGCGCGTAGCAGATAATGGTTGTGGGATGAATTTGGATGACTTACAACAAGCCGCATCCGCGCACAGTACCAGTAAAATTCGCTCTTGTGCAGATTTGTGGCAAATTAACAGTTTAGGATTTCGGGGTGAAGCATTACACAGTTTGACGACTTTGGCAGATTTAGAAATTTTAAGTCGTCCAGCAAATTCTTCAAGTGGTGGATGGCGAGTTGTGTATGGTTATGGTGGGGAAGCTGTCGTAGTGGAAGCAGCAGCGATCGCACCTGGTACAATTGTCACAATATCGAATTTATTTGGAAATTGCTCAACTCGTCGTCAAGGTTTGCCAACCACAGCTATTCAAATGAAAGCAGTGCAAGCCTTGATTTATCAAATTGCCTTATGTCATCCTCACGTTACCTGGCAAGTTTGGCAAAATGACCGGGAATGGTTCACTCTTTCACCGGCTGCCACAATGGGAAAACTGTTACCGCAAATTTTACATCAAGTTAAACAAGGCGATTTACAAGAACTAAAATTAGAATTACCTAACCCTACTAATTCTTGTAAAGACGCGATTAATCGCGTCTCTACAAACCCTACAGACGCGATTAATCGCGTCTCTACTGCTAACTCCTCACTCTCATTAGTTATAGGATTGCCCGATCGCTGTCATCGTCATCGTCCAGATTGGGTGCGTGTAGCTATCAACGGACGCATGGTAAAATCGCCGGAATTAGAGCAAACGATTTTTGCAGGATTTCATAGAACATTACCACGCGATCGCTATCCAATCTGTTTTTTACATCTTGATATTTCCCCCGATCAAATTAACTGGAACCGCAATCCTGCAAAAACCGAAATTTACCTAAATGAATTAAGCTATTGGCAAGAACAAATATCCAGTGCCATTGAACAAGCACTTCGCATCGATTCTGTCAATATCAAAGAAGCAGTTCACACAACACGAGTTAGCAAATTAATCAAAGCCGCAGAAGAAAAAGGCGGTTATCATGTTCAACGTCCTAATTCTGAAGAGGAAAATAAGCCGCTTAATTCTCTCAAAGCTGTTGCTCAAGTTAGCAATACTTATATAGTTGTCGAACATGAAAATGGCATGTGGTTAGTAGAACAGCACATTGCCCACGAGCGAGTTTTATATGAGCAATTATGCGATAATTGGCAACTTGTTCCCGTCGAACCGGCAATTATTTTATATCAATTATCACCAGCGCAAGTTTCCCAACTGCAACGCATCAATCTAGATATAGAACCCTTTGGTGAACAACTTTGGGCAATTCGTAACGTTCCCGCACTTTTAAAACAGCGTGACGATTGTGCAGAAGCCATTTTAGAACTTAGTTGGGGTGGTGATTTACAAACAGCGCAAGTAGCCGTAGCCTGCCGCAGTGCAATTCGCAACGGTACACCCCTGACTTTACCAGAAATGCAGACACTATTAGATGATTGGCAACGTACCCGCAACCCGCGCACCTGTCCCCACGGACGACCGATTTATCTATCTTTGGAAGAATCAGCCCTAGCGCGGTTTTTCCGGCGTAATTGGGTGATTGGGAAGAGTCACGGGATTTGATTTAATCTTTAGGCGATCGACAGTTGGTTTTTTTGGGAGAGTCAGCAGCGATCGCACTCTTAATAATATGGATATAAATAGGCGTAGAACGGCATTTATAATATAACTATAAAATCAAAGGAAAATACCAAAATACAAACGGACAAAATACCAGAACAAAGGTTACTTGAAAAAATCCGTCAGTTAGTTCCCGAACAGATTTTTCTAGTTGAAAATTTTATTGATTCCT
>CASBQC010000058.1 GCA_949127805.1 Nostocales cyanobacterium PMM_0081 | reverse complement strand
CTACTAACCACTAACTCTTGACCGATTACCAAAAAACGAGTAAATCTCGTTGTCCCCACAGCATCCATACACCGCTAATAGCCATTGTTGCCAGTACTATCGAGCGAAACTGTTGAGCATTTATCTTATTAAGAATATACTTACCGAGAAAGTTAGCTGGTATAGCTACTAAACCAATGACTAAACCAGTAGCGATAATCTGCGGTGATAATATTCCAAATGCAGCATAAGTCAATATCTTAACTAAGTGAATAATTACTACATGAGTTGCTTTAGTAGCAATCAACTCTTCTTTAACTAGACCATAATTTAAATAAAAAGGATTCAATACTGGACCTGTAGTTCCAATTAATCCAGAAACAAAAGCTTTGAAGAAACCGGCAGGTAAAATATACCAAGCTTTGACTTTAAATGTAGTTTCTTTTTGTTCTAATCCAAAGCCAAAAATGCTAATTACCAAAAAAACGCCGATGAGTAACTGCAACCAATCTATATGAATTTGGGTGAAAGTATACGCACCGAGCATCGCTCCCAGAATACCGCCTGGAGCATACCATAATGTCAATTTCCAGTCAATATATCGCCAAAAAAGTACGATGCGATGTGCATTTCCCAAAAACATGCCGATAGTAATAACAGGTGGAACCGATGCGGCACCTTGGATTGAGTTAACTAGAGGTATGAGCATGAAAGGACTACCACCACCAGCTAGGGTGCTAACCAACCAAGCAAAAAAGCTGATTATTGCTAGAGAGAAAATAAGCATTTAAATAAAAGAAACAGGTAGAATCTGAAGGTGTTTATCTGCGGTTCCTTAATTCTTTTATGTATTGCAGCTAATTAAAACCCGCTATGGTGGTAGGTTGCTGCAATTACTCAGCTATCATAGGACTCATTGGATTGAGGGGGACAGAGAAGACAAAATAGATTACCCCAGCACCTAAAATAAGCATAGCAAGGCTGAAAAGAATTACCCAGCGATCTGGGGGTTCATAGGTATCTTCATCGATGTTATCACGGACGGCGAAATAGTGTTGAGTTGAAAGTAAGATAGTTAATAAACCAACTAGAGCGAAAGTTAAACCTAATTTCCACCCTACCCCAGGATGTGGTAGAAGTGGTGCTTGGAAGTGACGAAGACGGACGATGACAACACCAAAACCCATAAGAGCGATCGCACTCCGCATCCATGCTAAGTAAGTGCGTTCATTTGCCAAATGATCCCGCACTCGTGACGGATTCCTTAACTTTGCCTTTTCTATATCGACATTTTTGGCTTTGAACAGCAACCGCATCAGTAATACCCTAACTCTCATTTTATATTTATAAATAAAATGAGCCTAAAATCCAAGTACTTTCAGTAACAATTTCATCTTTAGTTTGAGTCGCAATGTCTCTTGTGTTAGAAAAAAGCCAGATTCAGATTTTAATTAAATCGCTTATAGTTTATTTAATAATCACCAACCAACTGAGAAAATCATAAGTTCTTCAGCGTCATGTTGAGCGATGCGATCGTCATCTTCAATTAGTAATATTTTCATCTTATTGATGAGTGATTATTTATCTTAATTTTGCAGTAAATTGGGTTTCACAAACGATAGACAAAAATGGACAGCCTTGTTTTGAAATATTCATGCAGCATCTCAGACAATCTAGGTGGAAGGCTGTCCATTTTTGTCCAGGTTCAGTCCAAGGGCAGAACGCGCAGAAGCGATCGCTACAGTAGCTAGGCATGGTTTGAAAAAATGATAACAACTTTTATCAACTATCAATTAACAAATGATTAACTTGTTGCGATCGCTCCAGATTAAATCAGTCATAATCGAGTATCTTGAGGCTAAAGCCATTAATGTCTATAGTTCACAGATGCGATCGCTATGTGCCAATTACTCGGAATGAACTGCAATGTCCCCACGGATATTTGCTTTTCTTTTGAAGGATTTTCTGCACGGGGAGGAAAAACTGACGACCATAGTGATGGTTGGGGTATTGCTTTTTTTGAAGGTAAGGGATGTCGGCTTTTTATCGATGCCAAACCCTCCGTTACTTCTCCCATCGCAGAGGTGGTACGATGCTATCCCATCCACTCTACCCATGTAATTGCCCATATCCGCAAAGCCACTCAAGGGGAAATTACTTTAGAAAATTGCCATCCCTTCCGTCGGGAACTGTGGGGGAGGTATTGGGTATTTGCTCACAATGGAGATTTACCAGATTTTCACCCTCAAAGTATGGGGTTTTATCACCCCGTAGGTAAAACCGATAGTGAAAGAGCGTTTTGTTTGATACTAGAAACCTTACGGCAACGATTTCCTGAAGGTCAGCCAGACGTTAAAGAACTTTATTTGACGCTTCGAGAAATTACTGAATTAATTTCTATATACGGTACTTTTAATTACTTATTATCAGAAGGAGAGCATTTTTTTGCTCACTGTTCAACTAAGCTTAGTTATATTGTACGGCAAGCGCCCTTTGCTGCGGCTCACTTGATTGACCAAGATGTAACAGTAGATTTCCAGGAATTGACCACTACGAGCGATCGCGTTGCTGTTATCGCTACTACCCCTCTGACAGATAACGAAGTTTGGACGCAAATCCAACCCGGAGAACTGCTAGTATTTCAAGACGGTTTACCCTTAAAATTTTGATCGAAAACTCAGAAACCCGGTTTCTCAAAGAAACCGGGTTTCTACCCAAATCAAATGCATTGCGGTAAGTTAGGTTAAACCGACACCTTATTAGCGTCGTCCGCCTTGTATTTTATCGAAGATTCCACCATCATCAAAGAACTTCTTCTGAGCAGTAGCCCAACCACCTAAACTCTGAACAGTGTAGAGCTTGGAAATCTTAGGAAACTTACTCTCTACTTCCTTAGCGACAGTCGAATTAACTGGTCGAAAACCGACTTTGGCAAATTCACGTTGAGCTTCAGGGGTATAAAGAAACTTAACGAAAGCTTCTGAAACTGCGCGGGTGTTATGCTTGTCTACGTTCTTGTCAACCACTGCTACAGGAGCATCTATAGAAATGTTGGTTTGGGGAACTACATAAAAAGGTTTAGTCTCTCCTCGTTGTGCAGCTAAGATTACTTCGTTTTCGTAGTTGAGCAGAACATCTCCCTGACCTTTTTTGTAAAAAACATCACTGGCTTCTCGTGCATCTTTAGGCAACACAGCTACATTTCGATAGACCTGAGTTACAAAGCTAACAGCTTTAGCCTCATTGCCGCCGGTTTGAGCGATCGCACCCCACAAAGCCAAAAAGTTCCACCTAGCACCACCAGATGTCTTGGGGTTTGCTGTAATAACTTGTACTCCTGGTTTGGCTAAATCACTCCAAGTCTGAATCTTTTTCGGATTGCCATCACGAGTTTCTAAAGCAACTACGGAGTGAGTCACAATTGCGTTATTTGGTGCTTCCCGCTCCCAACCTGGTTTAATCAAACCTGCGTTTTGGATTTTTGTAACATCCTGAGCGAGTGCCAAAGCGACAATATCCGCATCTAAACCGTCAATTACTGCACGCGCTTGAGAGCCAGAACCACCATAGCTTTCGCGAATCACTAGATTCTGACCTTTTTCCCGCTTCCATTTCGCCACAAACTGCGGAATAATTTTATCGTAAGCAACCTTGGTGACTGCATAAGAAACCAGAGTTATTTCAACATTCTTCCCAGCTTGGCTAATTAGTTGAGTTTTCTGGTTAGTAGATGCACTACCCGCTGCATAAACAGGAACCAAAACGCTTATGCCTAAACCTCCTGCAACTATTGCAGCAGAGGCAGATTTTAACTTGGGAAATAGTTGCCTAACTGTTTGAATAAATTTTTGCTGTTTGTCTTGAAAATGTGTCATGGGATACTGCTTAACTAGTATTAAAATTATCTACTGTAACTTGATTGAGTTAAAGTAGATTTATGTGCAATGATGAATTTATCAGATAACACTTGAAAATGCAAGAAAATTTTATACGCCAAAATTATTCGGAAAACTCTTGTATAAAAAAGTAAAATAATTGACAATTTTGCCAAATAGGGCGATCGCTATTCACTCGCTTAGAGAACTCCCAATTGAAAGAGAAAAATTTTGGAGATTATCTCTTGCGTTTTTGGTTCCAGCCTTGTAATATCAAATGCACGGTATGTATATCA
This sequence comes from Nostocales cyanobacterium PMM_0081, assembly GCA_949127805.1. Taxonomy (GTDB): domain Bacteria; phylum Cyanobacteriota; class Cyanobacteriia; order Cyanobacteriales; family Nostocaceae; genus Hassallia. Next base: position 1,299 of record CASBQC010000058.1, on the reverse strand, counting down.
ATAAATAGTAGATTAATTAGGAGCATAAGAAATGAGTTTATGGCAACGTCGAGTTAAGCAATGGGTGCTGACCATTGAGCATTTGAGCCGCAGACTGAAGTTGCGTTCACCTAAAGGGTTTGTATCGATGTTTTTGGTGGGAGCGATATTGAGTGTAGCGATCGCCTCCTGTTCTGGTGGAAATGCAGATAATGCCAATAGCGGTGCTGGAACTTCTGGTGCTAGTCCTGTTGCAGCTAACAACAAAGACGTTGAATTAACCCTCGTTTCCTTTGCAGTCACCAAAGCCGTTCACGAAGCAATTATTCCTAAATTTGTTGAACAGTGGAAAAAAGACCATAACCAAAACGTCACCTTCAAACAAAGCTACGGTGGATCTGGTTCGCAAACTCGCGCTGTTATCGACGGTTTAGAAGCAGATGTAGTCCACTTAGCACTAGCATTAGACACCCAAAAAATTGAGAAAGCTGGATTGATTCAACCAGGATGGGAAAAAGAAGTTCCCAACAATGGCATTGTCTCAAAATCAGTAGCCGTCTTAGTTACCAGAGAAGGGAACCCGAAAGGCATCAAAACCTGGGCAGATTTAGGTAAAAATGGTGTCAAGCTAATTACCGCAGATCCGAAAACATCAGGTATTGCGCGTTGGAATTTCTTAGCACTATGGAATTCAGTAATTAAAACTGGTGGAGACGAAGCAAAAGCGACTGATTTTGTCACCAAAGTTTATACAAATGTGCCTCTTTTGACCAAAGATGCCCGTGAAGCTAGCGATGCCTTCTTCAAGCAAGGTCAAGGAGACGCCTTAATTAACTACGAAAACGAAATTATCTTGGCACAACAAAAAGGCGAAAAAGTAAGTTATATCGTCCCCGATGTCAACATATCCATCGACAACCCCATCGCAGTCGTAGACAAAAACGTTGATAAGCACGGTACAAGAGAAGTAGCAGAAGGTTTTGTTAAATACCTTTATAGCCCCGAAGCACAGCAAGAATTCGCCAAATTGGGATTTAGACCAGTAGACGAGACAGCACCTGCAACTAAAGAACTCGCCGGCAAATATCCCAAAGTCAAAACTTTAGGTACAGTTAGTGACTACGGTGGTTGGGATACCGTGCAGAAAAAATTCTTCGCAGATGGCGGTCTTTTTGACAAAATTCAAGCTCAAAAGAAATAGTCAATAGGTAATGGAGAGTCAGGAGTCAGGAGTCAGAAGTCAGGAGTCTGGAGTCTGGAGTCTGGAGTCTGGAGTCTGGAGTCAGGAGTCAGGAGTCAGGAGTCTGGAGTCTGGAGTCT
>CASBQC010000057.1 GCA_949127805.1 Nostocales cyanobacterium PMM_0081 | reverse complement strand
GAAAATTTCTGGTTTAGTCATCAATGGGGATACAGCAAATCGTCTGGCGGGCAATCTGCACATTTCCATCCCTGGAATTCCCAATAGTGCCGTAATTGCCAGAATCCGGCATCAACTAGCCATTTCAACGGGTTCTGCTTGTTCCTCAGGGGTTGAGGCACCTTCCCATGTCCTTCGGGCATTGAAATTACCCCAAGATGCGATCGATGGCGCACTCCGGATTGGCCTAGGAAAATTTACCACAGACACAGACATCGAACAGGCGGGCAACCTAATTGCTGAAACCGTTTCGCAGATCTGTCAGAGGCTATATGCTGCATCCTGACACAGTTCTCTAGGCTCTACCTCATACTGCCTCGTACCTAGGCTCTGCCTAGATATGGCTCTTGAAAGGCTCTGCCTTCACGGAATGTTTCTTTGGAGGCAGAGCCTCCAAAGAATGCATTCCCAGTCTCTGACTGGGAACGAGAAAATCAACTCTATTTCACTTCTTTTTAATTCTTATGCTGAATATGAGTAAAGTTGTTGGTACACACGATATTCTTTTTATTACTTTAGATACTTTGCGTTATGATGTTGCGAAAGATTTGTTAGTAAAAGGACGCACTCCTAATTTAGCGGCAGTTTTGCCTGAAAGTGGCTGGGAAGAACGTCATTCTCCGGGAAGTTTTACTTATGCTGCTCATCATGCTTTTTTTGCTGGGTTTTTACCTACTCCTGTAAAACCTGGAGTACATCCAAGATTATTTGCTTTGGGTTTTGAGGGTAGTACTACTACTACTGAATGTACTTGTGTGCTGGATGGCGCTAATATTATCAGTGGATTTGCGGCTAAGGGCTATCATACTGTTTGTATTGGTGGTGTGGGCTTTTTTAACAAACAAAATCCTTTGGGTAATGTGCTTCCCTCGATGTTTGCTGAGAGTTACTGGAGTCCGGAGTTAGGTGTTACCAATTTTAACTCTACAGAAAATCAGGTAGCGATCGCCCAAAAAATCCTCGCTCAAACCCCCGAAAATCAACGTTTATTTTTATTCATCAATATTTCCGCTTTGCATCAACCGAATTATTTCTATCTAGCTGGTGCTAAAAAAGATACTATCCAATCTCACGCTGCTGCTTTGGAATATATCGATAGTCAGTTAGTAAAACTCTGGGATGCTTTACCGCAAAGGGCTTCTACCTTTTGTATTCTCTGCTCTGACCACGGAACAACTTATGGTGATGATGGCTACACGGGTCATCGTCTCAGCCATCCTGCGGTGTGGACGGTTCCTTATGCGGAGTTTATTTTGTCGGCTGATACCTTGCAGTCTTCTCAATTAGCATCCACACCCACCTGACATTGAAATCTCAGGCTAATAGCTCAAGTCCATTAAAATGGACTGAATTTGTTATCTAGTCCTCTTAAGTCCACACCCACCTGAGATTAAAATCTCAGGCTAATAGCTCAAGTCCATTAAAATGGACTGAATTCATTGCCTAGTCTTTCTTCTAGTCCTATACGCGAGGACTTTAGCTATTAGACTGCGGTTTATAACCGCAGGTGGGTGAAAATTCAAATGTAAAACATCCAAAATTCATTTATATAAGATGATTACAGCAAAACGCGAAAATCTAAAATCTTTTATCGAGCGATCGCCTTATCAAGCTTACGTCTACTCATACCCCCATAAGACAGCTTATCGTCCCCTTACCCCACCTGTCAAACTCGCAGATTTGTGGTCAAAGCAAGATAGACAAGCGCTGTTTCTCTACATCCACATCCCTTTCTGCGAAATGCGCTGCGGGTTTTGTAATTTGTTTACCACCGTTACCCATAACGAAGATTTTGTTAGTCAATATGTTCGCACCCTACAGCGACAAGCCCGACAAGTCAAATCATTGTTAGGTGAAGTGTCTTTTGCCAGATTTGCTCTTGGTGGTGGTACACCAACTCAGTTACCAATTAACCATTTAGAAACAATTCTTAATGTTGCATCAGAAACGATGGGTGCAAATTTGCAGAATATTCCCGTTTCTGTAGAGATGTCGCCAGAAACGGCAGACAAAGATAAACTACAATTGTTGCGATCGCGTGGTGTAGATAGAGCGAGTATTGGTGTCCAAAGTTTCATTGAGTCAGAAGTCCTCGCAACGGGTCGGCGTCAAACCACCGCGCAAGTAGAAGCCGCACTCACCCGGATGTCTGAGGCTGGATTTCCCACAATTAACATTGATTTAATTTACGGACTTCCCGGACAAACTGTAGAAAGCTGGTTGTATTCGATACGTGCAGCTTTGCGTTTTCAGCCAGAGGAAATTTACTTATATCCTTTGTATGTACGACCGCTGACAGGTTTGGGACGCTCGGATAAAGAATGGGATGATATACGTTTAGCATGTTATCGCGAAGGGCGATCGCTTTTATTGTCGTCTGGATATACTCAAGTTTCCATGCGAATGTTCCAACAGCGTGAAAATGTAGAGACGTTACATGTAACGTCTTTACAACCCCCCTGCCCCGTCTACTCCTGTCAAGCAGATGGAATGGTCGGTTTGGGTTGTGGCGCACGTTCGTACACGGATACTTTACACTATTCTAACGACTATGCTGTGGGTTCTAAGGAAATTCGCGACATTTTGCTTTACTTTATTCAGACACCTGATGAAGTTTTCGAGTATGCTAATTATGGCTTTCAACTTGATGCTGAAGAACGGCGTCGTCGCTACATTTTATTATCTTTGTTTGACGATGAAGGATTGAATCTTACTGATTATCAAAATCAGTTTGGGACAGATGTAATTGCATTTCCAGAACTTTCGCAATTGCTATCTTTAAATTTGACGACACAACAAAACCAAATCTTACGTTTAACTGAGGTTGGTATTGAGAAATCTGATGTAATTGGTGCTTGGTTATTTTCTGATAAAGTGAACCAATTAATGCATAGTTATGAGTTTAAATAGCCGGTTTGTTAAATCACCCTCAGGCTAGAAGCCGCTGGCTCTACAAACGAAGCCTGCCGACCCAGACCCAGGCTTGAAGGACATCAGCCCGCGTTCGCGTAGCCGCACCCTTCTAGGGTATCGGCTGCTGCAAAAGCGATACTTTTCTAATTACCAATTTACATATGCATCTCACAATTCTCTATCGCGGTTCTTTGATAAGTTGCAACTACGGTTGCGAATATTGTCCTTTTGCGAAACGTCAACAAACAGCCGCTGAATTAGCTATTGATAAACAAGAATTAGAACGTTTTGTCAATTGGATTGCTCAAAAATCACAACACCAATTCTCAATTTTATTCACACCTTGGGGTGAAGCGCTTATTCAGAAGTGGTATCAGCAAGCATTGGTAAAATTAACTCAAATGCCTCACGTTAATAAGGCAGCAATTCAAACTAATCTTTCTTGTAACTTAGATTGGGTGGAAGAGTGTAATAAAGAAAGATTGGCACTTTGGGCAACATTTCATCCAGAATGGATATCACGTCAAAGCTTTCTAAATAGATGTTTAGAACTCGACAAACGAAATGTTCGTTTTAGTGCAGGTGTTGTCGGTTTCCCTCAATTTAAAGATGAAATTGCTGCCTTACGTAGCGAGTTACCAAAACACATTTATTTGTGGATTAATGCAGTTAAGCGAGAACTACCGAATTTGTCTCATGAAGACCGGAATTTTTTCGAGTCGATTGATCCGCTGTTTCATCTGAATACTCAGCATTATACCAGCTTAGGTCATAGTTGCCGCGCTGGTAAATCAGCGATTTCAGTTGATGGTGATGGGACAATGCGACGTTGCCACTTTATTAAAGAACCAATTGGTAATATATATGATTTTAATTGGTCAGATAATTTAGGCGATCGCTCCTGCACTAACCAAACTTGTCACTGTCACATCGGTTACATTCATCTTGAGTATTTAGAACTAGAAAAAGTATTTGGTTCTAGCATTTTAGAACGCATTCCTATCAACTTCCAACCATTAAAATAAAAGTAGTTCTACACACCCCTAACTCTTATGACTATCACCACTAAACGCTTTACCATAAATGAATATGAACGTTTAGCAGAACTCGGATTTTTCAAAGAAAATGACCGATTTGAGCTAATTAAAGGAGAAATAATCCCAATGGTAGCTAAAGGTAAACCACACGCAGTTTGTGAGACACGCTTATTTCGCGAGTTATTCAAGCTAGTTGTCGATAATGCAACGCTGCGAGGACAACAGCCGATAATTATACCATACAACAGCCAACCTGAACCAGATTTAACCATTGTCCGCAATCGCGCTGATGATTATCTAGATGCTCATCCCTGTCCTGCTGATATATTACTATTAATTGAGATTGCTGATTCTTCTTTAAAATATGACCAAGAGGTGAAATTATCACTTTATGCGGAAGCCGATATTTCCGATTATTGGATATTCAATTTAGTAGATAATTATCTAGAATCTTACAGCGAACCTTATCAAAATTTATCAAATAAATTTGGTTATCGTCGCAAGTTTATTTCTCTGCCAAATGAATCCATTATTTTGCCGTCTTTTCCTGATTTAACTCTGAATTTATCTAAAGTTTTTCCCGGATGATGTGTTTATTTTCACTCGCTACCATATAAAAAAACCTCCGCGAACCTACCCTGCGGGAACGCCTTACGGCGAATGCGAAACCTTTGCGTTCCTTTGCGTTAAAAAAATGATTTCGATGGCAATATAATCAATTTAAAATAAATGACTCGTCATGCTAAACTACAATACGCCTGAGTATTTACCCTCCTCAGAAGAGTTACCTTGCTCGGACGATACCCCTGTGGATAATGAACTACAAAACCTGATTCCCAATTTATTAAAAGCCATTTTAGCTTTAATTTGGCAAAACCGATGGGACTGGTTTTTTGGTGTTGATATGGGAATCTACGATCGCACAGGTCAAATTCGACGAACTCCAATAATTCCCGATGGTTTCTTAAGTTTAGGAGTACCACGTCGCAAGAATGATCCTAAAGGACGTTTAAGTTACGTTTTGTTAGAAGAAAATAATATTGCTCCCATTTTGGTGTTGGAACTTGTTTCTCAAACCTACGGCAAAGAATACGAAGATAAAATTAACGCTTATGCTCGGCTAGGTGTGTTGTATTATGTGATTTACAACCCTGAATATTATCAGCGTGACAAGCATCAACCTTTTGAGGTTTATCGCTTAGAAAATGGCGTATATTTACTTTGTTCTGATGAACCAGTGTGGATGCCAGAAATAGGTTTGGGAATTGGTAGAGGTCAAGGTGTCCATGAAGGATGGCAGCGTGAGTGGTTATACTGGTTTGACGAACAAGGAAACAGATTCCCCACTCCTGAAGAAGTTGCACAACAAGAAAGACAGCAAAGAGAGTTAGTTGAACAACAAGCAGCAGAAATGCAAGCTTTATTACAACGGTATCGCGATCGCTTTGGGGAATTATCTGAGTAATACTAACTTTTAATAAGCGCTGAAGCTCTTACTACTAAATTAAATTTTCCATCGCTTGTTGCAAATCTTGTGTTAAGTCAGCAACTGATTGTCTCGCACCTTGACGATTTGCTTTATACACAGGATAGCGTTCAGAAACGGATATCGGTTCACCGATAGTAATTCTTGCTTGTTGCTTACCTAATTGCGGACGGTTAAAGGGATTGCTACCTTTAATTCGTGATATCATATCCGATAAAAGTAAAGTTGTTTCCGCAAACCTTTCTGCTGTGGGTTTTTCTTGAATATATTTAACTGTGACTGCAACAAAGCTTTCTACAAGTCGCATGTGCCACATTCGCAAATTTGCTTCTTCGGCAATGCGATCGCCTAAACTTTTTTCTACAGCAGACAGCGTTTTCACATCTTTAAATTCTTCTCTAAATATACAATTCCATCCCGCTTGTTCTACTCGACGACAGCGATCAATTAAATTTCCTTTCGGCTGCAAGTCAAAATATTGCTCTGGTACTTGTAGAATTATATTTAACATCGCTTGCAAACGATTTGCTAACGCTTCATTTCTATCGTATCCTTCGACAATCTTGATTTCTGGCAGCTTTTGATGATAAAATCGCGTATAAAACTGTTCCATCAAGGACATTAAATGTTCAGCCACATTTAACAACCTGGGATAAAGCGACTCAAAGCTAGGATTACTTTGTTCCACAGGTAAACCGCAATCGCGTTCTAATTCACTTAAAAGATGAGCGATCGCTTCCCAAGGCGCTTCAACATAACTATATTTAATTCCAACTGGTACAATTAAAACTTGTTCCGAGCGTTGTGCTTTGTGCAAATCTTCCGCACACCAAAAGCTTAATTGCGCGATTCCCGGTTCCAATGGACTGATCAACTCACTCAAACCATTAGTACCACCTTCTGGCGCTGCCGCCATCGGGAATTTTCCATTTATAAATAACTCCCGTGCCGATCGCAAACCCGTCCAATCAGCTTTACCCCGTTGAATTGGTGTCGCACCCAAATTAGAAGCGATCCAACCGACGTAAGAACCAGCCCATAAAGGAATACCGCGATCGTAGATAAAATGAGCATGAATCGGCGACTGTAATATTGTACCCTGATAACGTGCTACCTTTGGCACGAGTTGTGAAAGCAAATAACCCAAACAAAATGGATCGTCGGTTTTCGGATGACGAAATGCCAACATAAAGCGGATTTTACCATCTTGAAATTGGCGATAGAGATCCACCAAAATCTCTACTTTCTCGGCTTCCACATCAGCGATCGCAGTTTTCCAACGCATCCAACTCGGTAAAAACAGATGGACAAATTTCAAAAATAACGGGTTCTGTGCCGGTGGTATAAATTCTAAAGGTGGTTGTGCTTGATAAATTACATCAGACAAAGCGGTTTTCTCCTGGATTTAGGGACTGGGGACACTTCGACAAGCTCAGTGCATCGCTGGGGACTGAGGACTAGGGATTGGCAGAGACAAGAAAAGGATTAAAATACCTAAAAGAAAAAATTGAGGCAGAAAGTTTAAGACTTTATACTTCATACTTGATACTTCAATAGACTTTAACTGAGATAAAAATTATCGAATTTGGAAAGGGACACACGATGCGACTGTCACAAATGTTATTCGTTACACTCCGGGACGATCCAGCTGATGCCGAGATTCCCAGCCATAAATTACTAGTCCGTGCAGGTTATATTCGTCGCATCGGTCGAGGTGTCTACGCATATCTACCGTTGATGTGGAGAGTGTTACAAAAAGTATCTCAGATTGTACGGGAAGAAATGAACGCGACAAACGCACAAGAATGTTTGTTACCGCAATTACAACCCGCTGAATTATGGCGCGAATCTGGTCGGTGGGATACTTATACTAAAGCTGAGGGAATCATGTTTTCCCTGATTGATCGCAAAGACGAACAATTGGCACTAGGTCCAACTCACGAGGAAATAATTACAGCGATCGCTCGTGATATGATTCGCTCATACCGCCAATTACCACTGCATCTCTACCAAATTCAAACTAAGTTCCGCGATGAAATTCGTCCCCGCTTTGGTTTAATGCGCGGACGCGAATTTATTATGAAGGATGGCTACTCTTTCCACGCCGATGAAGAAAGCTTGAAAAAAACTTACCAAGATATGTACACAGCATACAGTAATATGCTGCGACGCTGTGGTTTAGCTTTCCGAGCAGTGGAAGCAGATTCTGGGGCAATTGGTGGATCTGGTTCTACAGAATTTATGATATTGGCAGAAGCAGGCGAAGATGAAGTTCTTTACACTGAAGATGGTAAATATGCCGCTAACGTCGAAAAGGCTGTTTCTTTACCAGTTGATGCTGAACCTTCACAGTTTACAACATTTGAGAAACGCGAAACACCTGGGATAGAGACAATTCAGACACTTTGCGAATTTTTCAAATGTTCTCCTACCCAAGTTGTCAAAAACGTCCTTTATCAGACAGTTTACGATAATGGGATGACAGTTTTGGTACTGGTCAGCATTCGCGGGGATCAGGAAGTTAACCAAGTCAAATTGCAGAATGAGTTAACAAAATTAGCTTCTCAGTACGGTGGGAAGACGATTATCAGTTTAAGTGTACCAGATGCAGAAGCCCAGGAAAAATGGGCGGCAAAATCTCTTCCTTTGGGTTACATTGCCCCCGATATTGCCGATGATTATATTCAGTCTACCAAAGATGTTTCACCGAAGTTTATCCGGTTGGTAGATAAAACCGCAGTCGATTTAAAGAACTTTGTCACAGGTGCGAATGAATCAGGCTATCACGTAGTTGGGGCAAATTGGGGAGAGCAAATTAAAGCACCATCATTGATAGTAGATGTGCGGAAAGCCATTGCAGGCGATCGCGCTCAACACAACCCCGAACAAACTCTTGCCACAGCGCGGGGAATCGAGGGAGGGCATATTTTTCAATTAGGAACCAAATATTCTCTTTCAATGCAAGCAACCTTCACCAATGAACAAGGTGAAGAGAAACCTTTATACATGGGTTGTTATGGAGTCGGCGTATCTCGACTCGCTCAAGCCGCTGTAGAACAATCTTATGACAAAGACGGGATAATCTTTCCGGTAGCGATCGCACCTTATCACGTCATAGTCACAATCCCTAACATAAAAGACGCTCAACAAGTCGAAATCGCCGAAAAACTTTACACTGAACTTAATCAAGTGGGGGTTGAAACCTTACTCGATGACCGGGATGAGCGTGCAGGCGTTAAATTCAAAGATGCCGATTTAATAGGCATCCCCTACAGGATTGTAACAGGAAGAGCGATCGCAAACAACAAAGTCGAAGTAGTCGAACGCCGAACCCGCCAAACTCAAGAAATCGCCATTGATGAAGTCGTGACAACCCTTAAACAGTGGATTTCCCAAGCAATAGAAGTTAAAAAATAAACGCACTCGTGACGCAAAGGTTTACGCATTCGCCGTAAGGCGTTCCCGCAGGGTAGGTTCGCAGAGAAATACTCCGCGAACCTCCGCGTCGTCGTCAGTGTTCCTCTGCGTTAAAAAAACCTTAAACGATTAGATTTATGTAACCTAAAAGGTGGCGGACTGCAAGGGCGAATTCTAAAATTGAAGATAAAGCAAGGAGAACTAGAGATGGCAGGATTTGTAAGGATAGACCCATCCTAAGTAGCTTTTGGAAACTCCCCGCTTCTAAGTATCGTCGTTACCCAGGCTTCTACTCACCCTTCGCTCCTCGCCAGTCGAGGAAAGGGGGAAACCCCCTTTCTGCGCGCTGGCTCACATAAATATTATCTTAGCTCTCAGGAAGCTTTTAAGCATGAAAGACCAACAAGGATCTAAACGTATTTCTTCAGGTGTAATTGCTGCTGTCTCAGCCGCAGTTATAGCCGTCAGTGGTGGTGTAGCTTGGTTTACTTTACATTCCACCCCCGACACTCAAGCACAAATAGACAAATCTACTAACAGAATAGACTCGCAACAAAAAAACCCCTCTAGTCTTGAAAAAGGCACTAATATTTATTGGCTGAAAGACAACGGTAGAAACTTTGAGTTTGTTCCCCAGCCAGTTCAAGTTCAAGGTAAAGCATCTGGTAGCAAACCTGACCAAGTTTTAAAAGTGGTTTTCCAAAGTTTGTTAGCAGGACCAACTGAAGGAACAGGTTCCACCACCATCCCCAAAGGAACAAAATTAGAAAGTTTAAAGGTAGAAAATGATGGAATCCACGTTAATTTATCGAATGAATTTACTAGTGGAGGTGGTAGTACTTCAATGATAGGTCGTGTGGGACAAGTTGTTTACACCGCTACTACCTTGAATCCTACCGCCAAAGTATACATTGATGTGAACGGCAAAAAATTAGAAACTTTAGGCGGTGAAGGTTTGGAAGTAGAACAGCCATTAACTCGCCAAAGCTTTAAAAAAGACTATTCGCTTTAGTCAAGAGTTAATAGTCAATAGTCAATAGTCAATAGTCAATAGTCAATAGTCAATAGTCAATAGTCAATAGTCAATAGTCAATAGTCAATAGTCAATAGT
>CASBQC010000056.1 GCA_949127805.1 Nostocales cyanobacterium PMM_0081 | reverse complement strand
GAATATATACACGGTGAACCTCTGCAAAATTTACTTGATCAGCAATGGACACAGCCAAGAGTCATTAATTTTTTACGAGAAATTCTCTCTATTTTAAAATATCTGCATCAAATAAATGTTATTCATCGTGATATCAAACCACCAAATGTGATGATAAGGGAGGAAGACAAGAAGTTTGTCTTAATTGACTTTGGTGCTGTCAAACAATTAGATATTAGCTACTCATCTCCTCACGAACAGCATACCCAGACAATGATTGGAACTAGTGGATATGCACCTCCAGAACAAATGGCAGGAAAACCAGGTTTTTATAGTGACATATACGGTTTGGGTATTACAGCAATCCAGCTTTTAACCAAAATATCACCCAAAAATTTAAAACGGGATGCAAAAGACAACATTATATGGGCTGATGGGCTTGATATTGATGAATCTTTATCTGCCATTTTAACAAAAATGGTCTACCGAAATCCTGAACAACGTTATCAATCTGTAGAAGATGTTCTCAATGATTTGAATGACTTTACAGCAATCAGCGAAGAGGATTTTATCCGTAGTTTATACCAAGGTTCTAATTTAAATACAATTAATCCTTTCAACATACCTGAACTTGCAACTGTAAGTCAAAGTCATCTTCCTAATAATAATTTAAATAGCAAACAACCAACATTTAATAATACATTTAAGAATAAGACAGTACTAACTACTTTAGCCGGGTCAAAATTGTGGAAAATCACAATTGTACTGACAGCATTGGGAGCGATCGCATTATTCATAGAATTTATTCATCCATTTATCAGACCTTTATATTATTCTTATCAAGGCAATCGTTTACTTGATCTACGTCAACCAGAGAAAGCTCTCGAACAATTTCAAAACCTGATAGCAATTAATCCTAACTCTGCCGCTGCCTGGAAAGGAAGAGGTGATGCTTTTTTAAGTATCGGTCGCGATTTGCAAGCCTTAGAATCTTATAATAAGGCACTTTTTTTTGAACCTAATGACCTAAAAACTTTAAATAATAAAGGGAAAGCGCTATATAAGTTACGTAGATATAAAGACGCTTTAGAAGCACATGAAAACGTACTTGGAATTAACCAAAATAATGCGGAAGCTTGGAGTGGTAAAGGTTTAGCTTATATCGGTTTGGGTCAATATAAAGAAGCAAAGGATTCCCTTGCAAAACTCAAGCAAATCAATCCTGGTGAACCAAGTGTTTGGCAGCAAATAGGTTTAGTGACAGAACTATTGCAAGGACAGCAAGCTGCAAAGACATACTATGAAGAAGCGGTGTCATCTTACGACGATCTTCTCAGAACAAAGCCGAAGGATTTGCTTGCTTTAACAGAGAAAGGATCTGTCTTATTAAAATTGAAGCGTCTTCCAGAAGCGCTTGCTTCTTATGAAAAAGCGCTTGAAATAGACAATAATTTTTATGAAGCTTTAGTTGGAAAAGGCAATGCGCTCAGTGGTTTAGGAAAACCTCAAGAAGCACTTTTAGCTTTTAATCGAGCCAGTGAAATTCGTCCGCAAGATTATCAAGTATGGTTTACGCGAGGAAGTTTACTGGCACAATATATGAAAGACTACAACGAAGCCTTAAAATCCTTTGAAAAAGCAATTGAACGCAGATATGATTCATATGATGCTTGGGTGAACAAGGGGACGGTGCTTTTAGAGCTAAACCGTTACGATGAGGCATTGGTTGCTTTTGATAGAGCCAAAGACCTTCAACCAAAAGATCCTTATGTCTGGGCTAACCGAGGATATGCTTTAGAGAAATTGGGAAGAACTCAAGAAGCACGCAATTCTAATAATAAAGCTGTTGAACTTGGGCTTCCTCGTGAACAGTTAAACAGTATGCAATAATCAGACGTTGCATAATTGAAGTATGAATTCAATTCGAGCGATAAGCAAAGCTTAAACCTTCTCTTACGAGACGCTACGCGAACAGTTATCGCGCTTGCAATCTCCGGTGAAAATAGCCGTTTAAGGCATCCGGAGTGCTCGTCTACATCGTAAAACTTTCTGCTACTCGCGCAACCGAAGAAATGCTGAAAGTAAAATAAAATTATCCTCCACTTAAACCCCATCATGGTTATCCCAGAACTCGAACAACAACTCTTACAGCTTTCCCCTAGCGATAAGCGTCATATCATCCAACTCCTTATCGAGTCCCTACAACCAGAAACCCAAACCGAAACCCCAGAATATCCCCGAACTCAATTCTATGGATGTATCCAAGATGAAACATTCTTTCACCATCCCCAAAGACAACAACCAGAACGCGAACCCATCCTGTGAAATTCCTGCTAGATACTAACACTTGCATTATCTATATGCGTGGTAAAAATTCCACCTGAAAGCAGAAACTAGAATCCACTGCTACCAAAGATATTGCCGTTTGCTCAATCGTCAAAGCTGAACTATTTTATGGCGCAATGAAAAGTGCCAACGCAGAACGTAATATTACCTTACAGCAACAATTTTTAGCTCAATTTATATCACTACCCTTTGACGATCTCGCAGCAATGACATTTGGAATGATTCGCTCTCAACTAGAAGCATTAGGCACTCCAATTGGAGCTTATGATTTACAAATTGCCGCCATCGCACTAACAAATAACTTAACCCTCATTACCCATAACACAAGAGAATTCCAGCGCGTTAATAACTTGCTGATTCAAGATTGGGAGATTGATAATTGACAAACGATTGGCTAGAAAATATCATCTCACAACTTCCCGCTTTTCTTGAGGCGATCGCCTGATTCATACTTCCATTCAGCAACGCCCAATAATCAGACGTTACATCCAAGGTGGAATGAATTAGACAAACGTCGTGGAAATGACCCGAAGACGCGATTTATCGCGTCTCTACAAAGGGTTTTGGGCAACGCATAATTAATGTTTACGACGTTTGTCTATTGTAGAGACGTTGAATTTAGGGATAAAGTCCGCGATCGCTCAACGCTTGCGCTACACGACCAACCCCCAAAGTATAAGCTGCTAACCGCAAAGGAATTTGCCGCACCTTCGACTGTTGAATCACTCTTACGTAAGCTTGCACCATCAACTGTTCCATTTCCCGGTTGACACGTTCCTCATCCCAAAATAGGTAAGAAAGACCTTGTACCCACTCCAAATAACTCACCACAACTCCGCCCGCATTCGCTAAAATATCCGGTAACACGGTTACACCCCGCGCTTCTAGCGATTGGTTTGCCTCAAGCGTCACAGGACCATTAGCCGCTTCTGCAACAATTTTGGCTTGGATTTGATTGACGTTTTTCTCAGTGATTTGATTTTCCAAAGCCGCCGGAATTAACACGTCACAAGGTAAAGTTAGTAACTCATCATTGGTAATTGCTGATGCTTGCGGGAAACCAACAAGACTTTTATGGTTCTTGGCAACATAAGCTTTCAATGCAGGGATATCAAGACCAGTTTCCGAAAAAACTCCTCCCGAACCTGTGGAAACAGCGATAACTTTCGCTCCTGCCTGGTGTAGCAATAAAGCCGCTGCACTACCTACGTTACCAAAACCTTGAATTACTATCCGCGTTCCGGCTAGAGATTGACCGCGATCGCCTAAAGCCTCACGTACAACAATCATTACACCGCGTCCGGTTGCCATTTCCCGTCCTTTTGAACCACCAATCGAAAGCGGCTTACCAGTCACAACCCCAGGCACAGCATGACCGACATTTACAGAGTAAGTATCCATCATCCAAGCCATCTCACGAGATGAAGTACCCATATCTGGTGCAGGTATATCCACACTCGGACCGATATCTTTAATCAACTCGCTCATGTAACGTCGGGTAATTCGTTCTAATTCACCGACGCTGTAATGTTTTGGATCTATGGCAATACCCCCCTTTGCACCACCGTAGGGAATACCTAGCAACGCACATTTCCAGGTCATTAACATTGCCAGGGCTGATACCTCCCGCAATGTCACGGCTGGATGGTAGCGAATGCCACCTTTATAAGGTCCCAAAATATCGCAGTGCTGCACCCGATGTCCAGCGAGAACTTGCACTTCACCATTATCCCGTTTTACAGGAATGGAAACTGTGATTACTTTACGCGGGTGGCTAAGTATTTCCAACAGACCTGGATCTAAATTTAATTCTCGCGCTGCTGCCTCTAAGTAACTACAAGCTTGGTCAAATGGGCAAATGTGCCCTGGGGAAGCAGTTTCCAGCGGTTGTAGGGGTGTTGTAACCATAAAATCTTCTCCCAATCGCGGTATCTACGCGAACCGGATATATATGATATGGCTAGCTTATCCTTTTTTTTTATAATAAATCTGTTTTTGGTAACTTTCGTTACAGTTTTTTTAAATAGTTAGGAATTATACATTGACAGAAAATACCAAATTAATGCACATAGCTAGATTTATGTCAATATCTAAGTCCTATAAACTAGCCCTTTCAAGGTGGATAAAAATTCTCGAAAATAAATTCCTTTATCACCTCTTACCTCTGTGTTCTCTGCGCCTCTGCGGTTAAATAAAATACTTTATAAACCGCAGAGGCGCAG
>CASBQC010000055.1 GCA_949127805.1 Nostocales cyanobacterium PMM_0081 | reverse complement strand
GACAAGGAGGATTTAAGTCTTGACTCTTGACTATTGACTATTGACTTTTGACTCTTGACTTTAAAACGAATCAGAATTGTCATCGTCAATTTCTGCATCCCACCTAGCTGATAGTACCTGTTCCATCATGGCTTCAATGGTACTGACATTCAAATTGCGATCGCGTCGCTCTTGGAAGGGGGTAGACAGGGGAATCAGTCGCAGACAGGTTCCTTCTTGCACCAAATCAAAAAAGCTTTGCTGCTGCGGAGACTGTTTCAATTCCAAATAATCGAAGCTATAAACATTTAAATAAAGAGCATGGTTAGCTACTAGTGTAGAGCGTTGTGGATTGGCAAAGACTTCCATTACATCTCCCTCACCCTCGCTCTGCAAGTTGCCATCTTGGGTGTAAATGTAGTGGACGCGACCTAAATCTGTCAACAATCGTCTGATATCGAGCTTATTTACAACTACGCCCGTGTTAATGATGCACGGTGCTGGTATCTTGGTATCGGGTAGATGGTGGCTCATAATTAAATAGCTTGAGTGCGCGAAGGTGAAGTACAACACAGCTAAACAGTCAATTGAACAGATGCAGCTAAACTCCTCAAAATAATAAGCAATGGATAGAGGTGAGCAGAAATTAATTGACAGTTTCACACCCTACACTTAAATAATTATCAACTTGTTTGTGGGGTGAACAACTAATAATTTGAGATTAGTTGAAAATCCGTGCAAAAGAACTGTTACTGATTAAATTGCTACTTCGGAAAACAAAGATAAAGTTTATTTTTATACTATACATTTGTAGTTCACCACTGAGACAAGCATAACAAAATTTTCCGGGAGAATTTATCATGCTAGTAAATCTTATTTAAAGCTTTAAAATTTGATGCTACTCCCTGTGTCGGAATTTTCAGCGTCATTCTTCATTTGTGCTTTATTTTTTGTTATTTGTCATCTGTAAAAATGCTAATGACTAATGATGAATGACTAATAATTAAGGTAACAAATATGACTGATGAAGAGCAATGGTGGAAAAAAAGTTTCAAGAAAATAGCAGCGTCAGTTATATTTTATACTGCAATTCCTCTACCATATTTGGACAAGTTAGACTTTTCAGAGGTGGCACGTTTTGCGCCGGCGATTGGGTTGATGATTGGGGGAATTTTGGGACTATTTGATACTGGGATGAATTATCTGGGGATGCCAGTATTAACTCGTAGTGCCTTAGTAGTTATTGTTTGGATTGCGATTACGGGAGGACTGCATTTAGATGGGGTAATGGATACTGCCGATGGGTTAGCGGTAGGTGACAAAGACCGACGATTGGAGGTGATGACAGATAGTGCGACAGGTGCATTTGGGGCAATGGCAGCGATCGCCTTACTATTATTAAAAACAACCGCATTGACAGACATACATCAAAACCGCTGGCTAGTTTTGATGTCTGCTTGTGGATGGGGACGTTGGGGGCAAATGTTGGCGATCGCTCAATATCCTTACCTTAAACTAACTGGTAAAGGTGCATTTCATAAAGAAGCAATTCGTTCTTATAAAGATTGCTTACCAGGATTATTACTGCTGCTAGGTTTGAGTGGGTTAGAAATTTTAATCGACAAACGTCTATTTTTCGCTTTGGGGATGACATTTGCCGGAAGTGCGATCGCTTTTGTGACTGGTGCTTGGTTTAATTATAAATTAGGCGGACATACAGGAGATACATACGGTGCAGTCGTTGAGTGGACTGAAGCCTTATTTCTCTGTATACTGACCGCACTATAAAGACGTTACATGTAACGTCTCTACAATCTGCGTTGCCCGAAATACGAGGGTAGAGACTTCAGAGCGATCGCATCTCTACATCTTTTCCACTTTCTATGTTTATTTAACTGGTTGCAACTTTGTCACTTTAAGTTTATAAGTCCCAACTCCAGTTTCTCCAAAAGACCTGACACGAATGATGTAATTTCCTGTTTCAATAATGCGGGTGAACAGTAGGGAATTACTGGTACCATCGGGACCGTCATCATTTTCTGCTACTGTCGCTCCATCAGGTCCTAAAAGTGTAATGATGGCATCAAAGCTATCAGATGACAGATCAACCGCGAGATTATCACCCTTGGTCAGTTTCACAAGGTAATCACGAGCAAAGCCACCTTGACCAGTGGGAATATCCTTGTCTGAAAGCGTATCAGAAATTTCCGCAGTATTAGGTAAAGGTATGGGAGTATACAACTTATTTTGAGCAAAAGCTGCTGTTGTACTTATACCAATTGCCAGCAATGTAGCAGGAACAATTATTATTTGCCTCAAACTTGCCCCGAAAGCTTTACTTATCATTCCCAGCAGTGTTCCCACAAAAACAGTATAATCTGGTCAATTATAGATTTCTCAAGCATAGCTTGCCCACATATTCTTTGTTTATCTTTCTTTTACAGGAGTAGCGATCGCTGCTAATCCCTCTACGGCAATTCCACATTGATGAAGTACTTCCACCGCAGATTTAGCAGTAGCACCAGTAGTGTAAATGTCGTCAATTAACAATACTGGCACATCTGGGCGACACCTATGAAATTCTTTACCTAAAGCAAAAGCTTTTGCTAAGTTTTTTTCTCGTTCTGATACAGATAAACCGAATTGTGCTTCGGTTTCTTGTATTCTTGCCAAACCATTTTGTTTCAATTTTAACCCAGTTGTTTGGCAAAAGCTTTCTGCGATGAGTGCTGCTTGGTTGTAACCGCGTTTTTTTTGCTTGGTGGGGTGGAGTGGAATGGGAACGACTATCAAGCGTCGATTTCTTTGTGGCGAATTTAACCATGCTTCACCTAACCATTGTCCCAAAGGGCGAGCGACTTGGGGGTGATTTTCGTATTTCATTGTGGCGATCGCTCTTTTTAGAGAACCGCTATACATACCCCAAGCAAATACTGGTATTGATTCTTGCCAACGACTACTTGGTTTCACTAACTGGCAGCTATGTAACTGTTTGACACAGTATTGACAAAATTCTTCGGATGTTTGGCGCTGGCACAGAGGACAATTAGATTGAAGAAAAAGGTTGAGTAAGCCTTTGAGATTTTTAGTCCAGGTTAGCATTTTGAGAGTTAGGAGTTAGGAGTTAAAAGTTAGGAGTAGGAATAAGGAATTCATAACTCATCATTCTTAACTCCTAACTCTTTGAAGTAGACGCGATCGCATCTTGCGGTTTCTACACCTGTTGCTGGTTCATAGCCATTGCTTTCATACAGTTTTACGGCTTCGGCTAATACGCTAGCAGTTTCAATCCAAATTTGCTGGAAACCACGAGAGGCGATCGCTATTTCTAACTGTTGTAACAAATATTTCCCTAGTCCTAAACCCCTCGCGCTGGGTAAAAGATACATTTTCCTGATTTCTACGGCTTTTTCGCCACGATGTATGGGGTAGTATGCACCAGTACCTACTATTTTATTTTGGTGTTCAATTATATCAGCCGGACGACTAAAGTCGCGGCTAAACGAACGAAGCCTCCCTTGTCTACGACACGCTACGCGAACGGAGGCTTGAAGATTTGTTATTTCACTTGAATCCTTGGTGGATGTGAGGTGTTCAATTACCCAAAATTCGCCACCAGTTGCTAAGTAGCATTCTTCGACTTGCAACACATCTCGATCTGCACCGTTTGGCTCCCAACCTAGACCGTATTCTGATAAGACAGAGCGAATGACTTCAGATGCGGGAGTGCGATCGCGTTCTTCCCAGTTACGAATCAGAAAATCTTTATAAGCGGTTCTCATAAGATTAGGAACATAAATTACTATTAATTTCAATCAGATTTCCACTACTGATCGCGATCATTGCGCTGTCCTAGTTCCCCTCAAAGCCTTAAGGCAGTTGAATCTAGTGAAAAACTATGATAACATTAGCGTTATCAAAAGAATCAATTAAGTGAGTGAGTGGAAAGTTGAGTTTTATCAGTTTGCCAATGACGAATCTCCAGTACTAGATTGGTTTAAAGAACAGGATGCAAAGGTTAAGGCTAGGCTAGGTCATATTTTTGACCTTTTAAAGGAACAAGGGGTAGCTGTAGCAGAGCCACACGTTAAGCATCTTGAGGACAAGCTTTATGAAATTCGAGCAGAACAAGACACAAATATCTATCGTGTAATTTATTTCGCCTACACTGGCAAGCAGTTCATTTTGCTTCACGGGTTTCAAAAAAAAAGCCAAAAAACACCCAGAAAAGAGTTGAAATTGGCTAAAGAACGAATGAAGGACTTTGTGGAACGAGAGAAAATTCAACAAGAAAAGGCTTCTCTTTTAATAGGCAATAAATCTAGCAAGAGTAAAAAATAATGACTTCTAACACGATTTCCTGGGATTCTATCCGTGATGAAGTACTAGCAGATTCAGAGGTAAAAGCTGAATATGAAGCACTGGAGCCGGAATTCCAGTTCGCAAGGCGAGTAATTGCTCTGAGGAAGGCTAGTGGCTTAAATCAACGTGATTTTGCTGAGTTGGTTGGCATTCAACAGCCACAGCTGGCTCGGATTGAATCTGGCAAACAGGTTCCTAAATTTGAAACTTTAGCAAAACTGGCTTCAGGGGCTGGTTACGCTGTTGAAATTCGCTTTGTACCTACTAAAGGAAAGCAGCGACAAAAAGTCCAACCTCTGACGATTCCTGCTAAGGAGTTAGTTTAGGGGTTGTAGTAGCCTACGATTAACTATGAATTCTTGGTTCTGGGTGCAAAGTTGATAATAACTGACTTTCAACCACAGCTAATTCATCCAACCGCTGCATGACAATTTCCCGGTCAAAGTAAGTATCAGCTAAAACCCAATACATACCGAAGTGTCGCGCTTCGGATGCCATCAAACCGCGATAAAATTTAGCTAGTTCTGGTTCGGGGCAATGAGTAGCTAATAATCCTAAACGTTCGTGACTGCGAGCTTCAATTAAACCAGTGACTAATAAAGAATCTAAAAATCGTTCTGGTTCTTTGGGTCGAACTTGTCCTTTTAAACCGGCACCGTAGGGAGGTGGTGATAAAGGTGCAAGGGGAATATTCCGACGTTCTAGCCATTGATTGACTAGCTCAAAATGTTCTAATTCTTCACGAGCGATCGCAGTTAATTCCCGTACCATTTTAGTATTGGAAGGATAGCGAAACATCATGTTTAAAGCGACACCGGCTGCTTTGCGTTCGCAGTGGGAGTGGTCAAGAAGAATGATATCTAAATTAGCGATCGCTTGTTCTATCCAAGCAGAACTGGTGGGTTGTTTGAGAGTGTTAATCGTCGGTAATTGGGAAGAAAGCACAGCTTAACAAAACTCCAGATATTTCAATTTAACTGTAATCGTAGTGAGGACTTCAGTCGTTATACAGCAGATTTCAGGTAAATGAAGTATATCTATAACCGAAAATCTTGTAGAGACGTAGCAGTGCTACGTCTCTACGTGTATTCGATCTTATCGCGATAGGCTGCTGTATGAGAGGACTGAAGTCCTCACTACGAAGTTAATACAAACTACATTCTGTTGTAGTATATGGTTTAATAACGTTTGGAACACTGTTTTTCTGACCGGCAAATTCTCTACCGTAATAACCGTCATCAAAACCGCGAGTGAATTCACCCCCAGCAGTACGCGGTTTGTATTGATCACCTTTTTTAGCGCTGCTCTGTCCTTGACGGTAGCCGTTGGAGTAAGCATGAGGGTGATAGCCTGGGTCTTCGTCAACCTGCCATTGAGTTGTAGGAAAGCAGTATCTTATTGGTTCTATAGGATAGCCACGGTAATACGGATACCGATTATAATTATACCGCCGATAAGACGGATACGAATTATAATTATACCGCCCATGAGCTTGAACTGGCTGATTGTTAATTAAAAAACCAGTAGTAGCAGCCAAAACTACTAGAGTAGCCGAAATAATTTTTTTCATAGTTGCATTCTCCAGAGTTAAATCACTCCTGGTACTTTTAAGATATCGTTCAGAAGTTTTGAGCGACATCAGCAGATAGGGTGAATAATTGGAATTACAACTAATGAATTATATATTTGGCATTAAGCATACTCTTTTAGGCGTGGGAGCAATCCAAATAAAGTTAAAAGAGCGATCGCACTCAGCGCCGCTGGGGTGATATACTCAAAGCCGTCCACTTCTTTAAATGCTTGCTTAATTGCTTTGTCGAAAGCTGCTTGGTTAATATCAAAGCTTTTTTGATTAGCTTTCAATCTAAATTCATCAAATGCCCAATTAGATTGTTCTGGTTGATTACCTAAACAAAGTGCGATCGCTTCAGCATGTTTACCACTGCGTTCGAGTTGGCGAATCTGTTTATCAATAGCAATATAAGTCCCTAAAGTTGTCAGATTTTTTACTGTCGCTTCTCGTTCACCAGCAAAGGTAATATTTTTTAATTGGTCAGCTAATAAGCCTGTAAAATTCGGTTTGTATCCTGGTGTTGATGCGGCAGCAGCGACTGTCTCAAAAGTCTCACCATCAGGCAATTTGGCAATTTTGGCTATATTGTTGAAAAAAGCCTGTTCGTGATTTAAAGCAAAAGCTGAATCTAACAAATAGCGACTTTGAGCACCATTAGCCATGTAGCCTAATGCGCGTGCTTGTCGCAATGCGTGCATTGAGGTAAAAGCATCTTCTGTAGCAATTCGCAGATTTTGGGAAGCAGAAAGAAACGCACCGGTGGTGTAATTTAAAAAAGCAATAGCGATCGCACTTGCAGCCAACAACATAGGATTGAAAGTACGACGCGTCCGCTGACTAAGAAATATTTGTAACCCTACTAATACGCTGATGAGTGCAACACCAGAAATCACTATAAAAAATAGCGATTTGCCAGAGTTAAATTTTTCCTGATTGTATATAACATTTAAAGCATCTACATTTACCTTATCCAGTGCGTCAGCTGCCGGTAATAGCTTTTGATCCATAATTTCCGCTGCACTTCGATAAGCAACCAGCATATTATTAGTATCACTGCGTTCGTGAAAATCACGCGCTTGCTGAATCTTGGCAATGTAATTACCTAGTTCTAATTGCAAAGTTTCAATCGGTTTTCGTTCTTTATCCCCGTAGGTAATATTCTCCGCAGCAGCAACCAGTCTTTGAGTTAGTTTTTCGTATCGCTCATTGTAACCCTTAACAGCATCTTGGTTTTGTCCAGATGGCAATAGCAGTTCTTTAGCAACGTAAGCATCCATACCCGCTGCTGCATCTTTGAGACGCTGGGCAGTAGTAATACTTGGTGTAGCATCTTTACCGATTGTGTTAATAGCGTGCCGTTGTCCTTGAATGCCGCTAATGGTAGAAACTAATACTAGTAAACTTGCACCCCAAGTTAAGTACAAGCCACTTTGAAGCAGTTTTGGAGTATTGAGTTTCTTAATTGCTTTATTTGAAGCTGAGATTATCTTATTCATATTTTTTATCAGGATTGGCAGACAGCTTTGACAGTAATTCGAGTCCAGTGTCCTAAAGTAAATTCGTCTCCCTCTTTTAGAGGTACATCCACCATCGGCTTCAATTCCACCCCGTTAAGCTTGGTACCGTTTGAAGAGTTAATATCGCGCAGAGTTAAAGAACCGTCTGACTGAAGGTTTAACAAAGCGTGACGGTGGGAAACAGCATTGTCAAAATCCAGAGCAATTTCTGGTTCAATCGCTCTAGCTTGGCTATTGCGACCAATAAGGTTATTTGCCTTGTTTACATGAAAAGTAATCGCTTGTTGATTTGTTGGTGCTTCTGGGCTTTCTGGATGCCTTAGGGATGGATCGATTGCGATCGCAAGTTCCCAGGTGATGATTGGAGTTCCCGAGTGGGAAAAAGAATTGTCCCCCACTCCCCCTGTCTCCTCAACAATCGGCACTTCCCCATGTGCCCCGGTGACGAAGTTGTAACCGCAAATTTCGCAAAAGTCCCCGCTGTTAGGTTCGCGCTTGACGCTGCAAGCTGGACAGGTTTCGAGAGTTATGTTTTGTGGTATTTTTGGTATGGGTGATGCGATCGCTTCACCTACACCGACAATCTTCACACCACACTCTGAACAATAATCGGACTCGGTTGATTCGTGACCTTTGAGACATTTATAGGTAGAGATGTCATTTATCATTTGTCATTTGTCCTTTAGCTTGAAAATTTGTCATCGACCGAATTTAAATATGCGTTATCCAGAATCCTTCAGGACTTACGCAAAAATTCTCTCTCTTCCTCATTCCTCCGTGAACTCTGCGTTCTCTGCGGTTCGTTTTTCCGATCAGGAGTGCGTAAGTCCTATCCTTGTAGAGACGTAGCACTGCTACGTCTCTACATTGACTAATTTTGTGTTTTTTGAATGCGGGTAGTTTTAGTAGAACGAGTTTCCAACGCCATTTCATCTTCTTTAGCAACGGCTTTTTTTAATCGCACTGTACCTGTGGGTGCATCTTCTATATCAACTACACTTTTTAAGAGTTTAGCTGTTGCTTCGTTACCAGATTCATGGGCAAGTTTCACTGCTTTGCCTAACTTGGCAGTCGCCATTTCAATATTACCTTTGGCACGCGCTTCTAATCCTTCTTGAATCGATTGGGCAAGTTCTGCTTGTCCGGTGTAGTGGGCAACTCGTCTGTCAATTTTGGTGGATTTGGCATCGTCGTCAGTCCAAGTTGCGAGAATGCGTGCCTCAACAATTTTCGTTTCTACACCGTCGTTTGTGTAAACTAAACTTGCACGACCGGCTAACATTTCATCACCAACGTTGCCGGGATTAACTTCGATGCAGAAGTGGTAATCACGGGATTCTTGTTTTCCCCAAGCGCCGGTGGGATAATCTACAACTTGGGTCTTGACAATTTTGGCGCGGTGTGTAAGGTCAACAATATCGGGACTTACTTGTTTGCAGAAAAGTATTTTTGCTCCTTGGGGAGTCCACAAGCGCATAGCGACATCGCTGACATCTTTGCTCATGGCTTTCTCTAAAATGGCTCGAAAGTCAACTTCAATCATTTCAGCGTTGGGGATGATGTCTGTTGTACCAAGTAGTTTATTACCAATTTTCTGGAGTTGGGCAACTCTCCAATCAGTACCGACGCCTCGACAATCACATTGAAAGACTCCTTCACAAGCTTGGAGAATTTTATTGAGTTGAGATTCGTCTGAATCGTCGTTTTGTCCGTCTGTAAGTAGTAATGCCTGACGAACAGCATTCGGCATTTTGTGGAATTGTTCTAAAGCTTGACTCAGCCAAGTTGACATGAGTGTACCACCGCTAGCGTAAATCTCTTTGATGGCGGCGATCGCCCACGTTTTTTTATCTGGTGTCGCTTTTGATACTGGACATATGACGCTGGCTTTACTAGCACCTGTGACGATGAAGAAGTAGGCATCTTCTGGTAGGAGATTTACGACTTTGACTATGGCATCTCTTGCCGCGTGGATTTTTTCACCTCCCATTGAGCCGGATGTGTCGCAGATGATACCGAATAATCTGCTGTTGTTGGGGGTTGCAGCTATGCCGTCACCGGCTTGGACGGTGACTGTCATGATGGCGTGAATTTCTCTGGTGCCTTGGGGTAAAAATTGGTTTTGGAAGACTTCGGCTTTGAATTGGTTAGGCATGGTGTTTGGTGATAAAGATGGATTTAACGAACCGCAGAGGCGCGGAGAACGCAGAGAGGGAGGAGGAGGGTTGTGTTTGGTTTATAGGGAGAGGAGGGCAACGGTGATGTTGTCGTGTCCGCCGCTGTTACGGGCGAATTCGATTAGTGATTGGGAGATGGCGATCGCATTTGTATTTGATGTCTGCTGTATCAAATTGGCGAGTTCTTGTGGTTGTTCTGCGTAGTTCCACAGTCCATCGCTACACAGCAGGAGGTAGCCGGAACTGGGAATGGTAAAATTTATGATGGAGGGGATGGCGTCGTCTATGGCATCTGCCCCTAACCAGCGGGTAATGGCGTTTGCTTGGGGAGATTTTCTGGCTTGGGCTTGTGTCATTTCTCCGGCTGCTACTACTTCAGTTAGCCAGGAATGGTCTTTGGTTAGTTGTCGGGAGTTATTGCCGGAAATCCAATAAGCGCGGCTATCACCGAGCCAACCTATGGTGGCGGTGTTCTGTTGGACAATGGCGGCTACAATGGTGGTTGATGGTGGCTCGGAATTAATACTTTTAGTATAAGCAATATTACATAGGGATGAGAGGGCGGCAGCGACGGCTGATTTGATGGCTGATTCGGGATTTTCTTTTTGTTTGATGGCGGTGATTAATGCTGTAGAAGCGCTTTCGGTGGCAGTTTGTGCGGCTATATGAGGATTGCTAGAACTGGAAACTCCATCACAAACTATAAGGATATGGGTGTTATTATTGAGGGTTTGCAGGGCAAGGTAATCTTCGTTGCGGTGGTGTCTGAGTCCGCGATCGCTTACTCCTGCTAAATGCGAATTAATGGTTATCTCAAGTCGGTCTTGAAGTTCTTTCCGAAATCCACAAACTGAGCAAAATCCTTCTTCGTCAATGGCTTCTGGTTGGGCACCACATTTTTCACATCCCACTGCTATTAAGGATTTACCGCATTCTTCACAAAATTGATCGCTTTCTAAAACAGAACTACCACATTTCGGACATTGCATCATAACATAATCATTAATAGATTTCATCTGCGTTTATCTGCGGTTAATTATTCATCTCAAATCAGTGTCCTTGGACGCACGCGATTTGCTTCATCAACTAAGCGAATCTTTTCTTCTTTGGTTACGAGGTGTGCCATGTCACGTAAGGCTTTTTCCAGTCCTTTTCTTAAATGCTTTTCTTGAAATGGCTGTCCTAAAATCTTCATGTCAGAAGCGGCTTTTACTGTCTTTGAGGTAAGCAGATTTAGTGCCGTTTCTAACAGTTGCTTGCTTAATTTATGCCGATCCATTCCTTCTAATGTGAGGGCTTCAATTGCTTTGGAAGCAGCTTGTAATTCTTGGGTTCCGGGGGTAGATTGCTCGCGATTAATTAAGGTTCGGGCAATTTCCACACGCGATCGCGTAAACAAATTTGAGGTTTGCGGTACTCTTTCTAAAGCTGCTACCGCACCGCTACGATCAAAAACAGCACAAAGACATCGAGCTAATCCAAATGCCGCTGATACATAACTCGGATCGGTGCGGGATACTAAGTTATACATCTTAATTGCTAGTTGATAATTTTCCCCTTGTTCTGCCGCAAGCGCTAACGCCAATTTAGGCGCAAGTTCTCCCGGTAGGTCAAAATAAACTTGGTCGAATGCTGTTTGAGCTTCTTTGGATTTGCTTTGTCGCATTAGCGATCGCCCACGATACCAAAAAATTCGCCAGTCCCAAGCATCTTTCGCCTCAACTTGTGCTATAATATCCTCTGCCTCGTCGTACTCAAAGGTATCAATCAGGCTGTTTGCCAATCGTAGTAATGCTTCGGTGGAATTGGGACATAGCTTAACTGCCATTTTTAAACTGGCTGCTCGTTTCACCGGATCGGCGATCGCACTGGCATTGACGACTGAATTAAAACCAGAATCTTCTGAGTCTAACATCGGTATCGGCAATTGCTGATAATCGACTTTTATCGGTTGAAAGTCATTACCGTTACCCAGCGCTAGCATATCTCCACTAAACACGTTACTCGCAGATGGACGCGGAATATTTGTACTAATTGCGACCACTTCCCGCAGGACACCCAGCAGTTGATCTGCCATTTCATCCGCTGATTGAAAGCGATCGTCGGCGTTTTCGGCGGTGGCTTTAATTAAAAAGCGATAAAGTGATTCTTGTTCGGCAAATATTGGCTCTTCTTCAGGACTGGGTAACTTGTATAAGTGTTCTTTGCTGAAACCTTTAATATCAGTCAGTAAAACTGCCAAGGTTCTACCAACGGTAAATAAATCTGATACAGCGGTCGGTCCCTCACCCGCTTCCGGAGCGCTGTAGCCTACAGTTCCATAAATATCACCATCAAGGTCATCAATTCTGCGGACACCACCTAAGTCAATTAACTTGACATCCCCGCCTTCAATCATGATGTTATCTGGCTTGAAATCGCAGTAAACTAAACCTAAGGAATGTAAATAAGCAAATGCACTGAGGATGCGATGAATGTAAGCGATCGCTTCTGCAACTGGTAGTGGTCCGCGACTTTTGCGAATTTCTCTCAAGGTTTTGCCGCCGACATATTCCATAATAATGAAACCTTCGTTACCGTGGTTCACGAAGTTGTAAATTCCGACAATATTCGGGTGTTTCACTACTGCTAAAAATTGTCTTTCAGCAACGGCAACTGCTGCACTTGATGCATCTTCGGTATTAAGCAATCCTTTGAGGACTACATAGCGAGATAGAACTTTATCAAAGCCTAAATATATCCAACCTAAACCACCGTAAGCGATCGCTCCTTTAACTTCATATTGCCCAATAACTAAATCACCACTTCGTAGCGAGGGAATAAAAGAATACTTCTGTCCGCAGTTGCTGCAAAACCCCTTTTCTCGTCGCAGGGAGTTATTACAATTCGCGCAAAAGCGTTTATTTTCCGGCACCATCGGGTTAGGGATGATGGCTTTTTCTGGCTCGGTGGAAGGCAGTTCGGGTACGGATATCAACCCCGCTCCCAAGTGCTTGCGGGTACTTCTAGCTGAGGTTGTACTAGTACGTCGCGAACCTTTAGAACGATTGGTAAGTGGGGAAGAACCGGTTCCCGTGGTGACGGATGAAGTTCTCCCGGTAATAGTTGCGCTTTGTCTTTGGCTACTCGGCTGAACTTTCACCGCAGCTAGTCCGCAGACGTTACAATAATCATCTTCAATAGTACCAGTACAGCCATTTTTTGTGCAGCGATCGCCGTCCATAAGACTCTCCTATATCGAGTTATCAGCAATTATCCTAGAGACGTTCCACCGGAACGTCTCTACAATATGTGTGATGCGGAACGTCTCTACAATATGTGTGATGCGGAACGTCTCTACAATATGTGTAATTTGGTAAATATTTTCTTTTTTAGTTATAGTTCTTCATAGCTTGCCATTTAAACGTTTTTCATACTGAGAAATCAATTCAGCGGCTTTATTTAAGGGAGTTGGACGACTGTAAAGAAGTTGCTTTGCTTGTAAAGCCAGTTCTGTTAAAATAGGATCTTCGATTAATCCCCGTGCCAGCGCTTTTGCCTGAAGTGCGTCGAGTCTTCCGCGTAGCTCTCGACGAGTTTGTAGGGGAGCGTTATTAACTGCATATGCTTGTTGTTCTGATGCTATATATTCTCTAGCTTTAATAGTCCAATTATCTAAACCAACGATAATTGGATTGACTAAACCTTCAGCCAACTTAGTTTCTAACTTCATAAGCCATTGTCTAAGTGCCTCAATTTGGTTTTCTGGTAAAGGAGGAAGCAATATAGATTGATCCAAGACTTTATCCTGACATTCCGCAAAAGCTGCGATCGCTTTGACGTGAATTTCTTTTAATTGTTCTAACAAATTGCTCGCTGTCGCCAATTTTTCGCGAATTTGATGCTGTTGTTTGATAACTTGCTCTAAAGTCGCTTTTACCCCAGCTAACATCGGCTGGACTTGTTGTTGAAACACCGCGCTTGTTCCCAGAGGGTCTTGTTCTATACTTCGACACAAATAAGCTAACGTGCTCGCAGCTTGAATTAATTCACTTTGGCAATCTTGATTCAGCGACATAGCTAAATTTTGTAAGAAGAAAATTTCCGCTTCCGCATCTGCCAGCATCACTTCCATTTGTTTCCAAGCATCATCAACAGCTAGAACGGCATCCCTAGCGACAGAGAAAGCATTTTGCATCACTTCAAGTAGCTGTGCGGGAGTGATTTTAGTTGCGATCGCACCAGTCAAAAGTTCTCTTTGTGCTAGCGGTGTTTGCACCATCGGTAACTCAATTGAAGCACCTGTGAGCAATTGTGCAATTTCGGCAATTTTTTGTGTTGACAAAAAACGCGGTAACTGCTGTCGCAACTTGATTGCTTTATCAACTGTCTGCACCAACAAATCGAAGTGTTGAAACAAATCGTTCATCGCTTCGAGTGCTGGTGTCACTCGTGTTGCCGTGATTCCCGTTAACTTTACTGGAGGAAAACCAAAACTACCACAAAGTCGCTGATAAGTTGGTAATTCTTGAAGTTCGAGGAGATTTTGACCCGCAATATTGACTTTATTCTTCCAATCGGCTATTAGTTGGTCTATTTCAACAGTCACCGCGATCGCTCCTATAAAAAAGAGGCTGTCTCAAACGCAAGCATTCCAATTTTATACCCCACATCCTAGAAGGGGGAGGAGTGGAGGAAGCGTGGTGT
>CASBQC010000054.1 GCA_949127805.1 Nostocales cyanobacterium PMM_0081 | reverse complement strand
CTTGTGTGGTTTCATAATTTTTAGTAATTGCCGTTTCAAGATAGTTTTCAGGTAATCCAAAAATCGGTAATTTATCAGTATTAGAATAGGACTTAGAAAGAAAATTTTTTATTTCATTTCTTAATTCTTTTGAGGTAATTTTATCAATATTCTTATAGAGAAAGTTTTTGCCAATGGATAAATCGTTATCTTTCAGGAGCATAGCTAATCTGGAGAATGCTGCATCAGATTTGCTAATTCCCAAAAGAAAAATCTCTAACAATCGCGGTAAATCCAAATCACGAATAAACCCAACACTTTTTTCCTGCCACTCTGCTTTAATTTCCCCCGCTAACCTTGCCCCTAACTGCCAATCAATCTGTAAAGCTAACCTGACAACCCTTAACGCTAAACCCTCATCATCCAATAATCCCAACATCAACGCTGTGGGTTCTGTCCATTTCAAATAATTCAAATAATCCCATTGCAACTCATCATCACTCAGCTTTCCTACTTCCTGTAAAAACCTTTCTGCGGCGTAGTATTCTTGAATTAATTGATGACGAAACTCGATTTTATTTTCTGCCCCAATTTGGATTAAATGATGTTTCAGTAAATCATTCAACCATTTAATCGCACAATCTGCGGCACAATTAACTTTACCTTCCAGATATTCTGTGAATATTTCCTCCGCTTGCTGTCGGGGTATGGCAACTAAAAATTCCGTCGGTGTAGAAACGCGATATATCGCGTCTCTACATCCACCCATCATTACCCAGGCTAAATGCTGCAATAACCGCTTCCACCAACGTCGAGACTCATCGGTAACGGGAATATCCTGCTTGAGTTGACCATCATAAATCTCTGTAAATCGACGAAATACCGAACCCAAATTTGGCGGTATTTTATTCCCGTTGCTGTCAAATACCGAACACAACATCCACAACAGCAATGGTGTTTCCCCAAACTCCCTTAACCTTCCCCCCAACTGTTGCAGCATCTGTTCCCCAGTTTTGGGAAGATACCCCCGCACAAATTCCTCCATCTGCGTTTCCGTCAGGGGTTGCATTTCCAGCTTTTTGCTAATTCCCAAATCACCACCCACCCCTAAATCTCGTGTCGTCAAAACCATCGGGGTGGTTTGCTGGTAATCTTGACGAAACTTTTGTAAATTTCGCTGTGCTTCTTGCGATG
Source organism: Nostocales cyanobacterium PMM_0081 (assembly GCA_949127805.1). Taxonomy (GTDB): domain Bacteria; phylum Cyanobacteriota; class Cyanobacteriia; order Cyanobacteriales; family Nostocaceae; genus Hassallia. Next base: position 1,662 of record CASBQC010000054.1, on the reverse strand, counting down.
GTAATTCATTCACACCATCGAGCAGCAGTAAAAATTTCCCCTGTCGCAATAATGTTTTGATGGTTTCGCAGTCTATAGTTAAACTGGGGTCATGACGGTGGAGAAAAGCTGTAATTAAGTCTAGGATGGAGGTTTCGTAGTAGCGCAGTTCCACAAGGACGGGGATTTGGGTTTTGTCATCAGTTTTTGGGATTGCTTCATTCCGCTTCGCTTCATTCGCAATGACGGACTGCTCCTCGCTACTAAACCCCTCTGCTTCTTCTAACAACAACCGCACTAAAGCAGTTGATTTTCCTGAACCCGGACGACCACTTAAAAGTACGTGTTCCGGTGCATATTTCCGCAAACCTTCCAGAACATTGAAAACTTCCCTTTCTTCCCTTGCTTCTAGAAATTGTTCCCTCCCTGGTTTAACCGTTTCTGATTTAACTGCGATCGCCTGTAAATCTAACAATAAGGATTTTCTCACCTTTTTGTCAAACTTATTACCCACAACATTCGTTAGCGTGTAAGTATCCCACCATTGAGCGTATTTCTCGCAGATTGATTCTAGATAGGGCTTCCAGTCAACCACTTCCGCTCCTCAGACATTAGAAGGACTTAAAAAATACTATAGCGTAGCAGCTTATAGGGTTTCCTAAGCAACTGAGGTGAGCGCGATTACCTCACCCCGATAAAGCTGTGCTTTATCTCCCCTCTACGAGCGCAAGGAGAGGGGTTGGGGGTGAGGTTTTGAGATATGACCGTAACACGAAGAAAACCAACAACTTAAGCATTGCTCATAATAAAGGCGATCGCATGTTTTTTATATGTAATGCAATCCAACAGCATCCCTCTGCATTAAAAAACGCGCTCGTTTTCACCTAAATTTAGTCACCCAAATCTAAGACAATAAAAATTAACAACTTCGTTTACGCACTCATAAACTGTTATGACTATTGATCGTCGCCATTTCTTGTTTTTACTTGGTGCCAGTGTTGGTGCTTTTGCCTTAGATAGTCATGCTTCGGCAGAAAAAGCCCCAATTAGTCAAGGAACAACCACCGGCAATACTATCTCGCTTCCTCCCTTACCCTATGCTTACGATGCGCTTGAACCACACATCGATCAAGCAACAATGCAGTTTCACCACGATAAACACCACGCAGCTTATGTGAAAAACCTGAATGCAGCGCTAGATAAACACCCAGAACTAAAAAGCAAAACTGTTGAAGAAATGTTACGCAACCTCAACAGCGTGCCGGCAGATATTCGCAAAATAGTAGCTAACAATGGTGGTGGACATGTAAACCATTCAATGTTTTGGCAAATTATGAAATCCCAAGGTGGGGGAGAACCAACAGGAGCGATCGCATCCGCCATTAATCAAAGCTTCGGTAGTTTCGCTGCTTTCAAAAAGCAATTTAACGAAGCTGGTACTGGTCGTTTTGGTAGCGGTTGGGTTTGGCTTGTCCGCAACAAAAATGGCAAGCTAGAAGTAACCACTACAGCTAACCAAGACAGTCCCCTCAGTGAAGGCAAATATCCAATTATGGGTAATGATGTCTGGGAACACGCATATTACCTTAAGTACCAAAACCGCCGCCCCGAATACTTAGATGCTTGGTGGAACGTCTTAAATTGGGACGAAATTAATAAACGCTTTGCCGCAGCCACTTAGGG
>CASBQC010000053.1 GCA_949127805.1 Nostocales cyanobacterium PMM_0081 | reverse complement strand
TCCTCCTTGTCCCCCTTGTCTCCCTGTCCCCAGTCCCTAATATACAGAAAAAGAATTCACAGAGCTTTCTATAATTGATTTAATTCTCTGCCAACGTTTTTCGGTTACAGAGGCATTAAAAGTAAAAAGTTTACCTCGGCTAACAGCTACACTGGCGATGTTATGCCGTTTTCTGTTATTAGGGAGTTTAACCTCATACTCTAATAAGTAGTAAATTTTACCCTTAGATTCTCGTTGTGCAGCGTTAACTAATTCAGCTTCACGACCAGAGTCAGGAGGAGCGATCGCATTTTTTGACAACTTATATCCTACCTCTCCCGGCGTGCCCAGTTCAGCCAAAGTTTTGTTATCTGGAACCGGACTAATCATCACAGAGACATTTTCAGTCACCTCAATCAAATCGTGAAACACTACATCCGGTCCGTTGGCAACTTTAACTTGCACCCAACCGTTAGGATATAAGAACTGATAGCCATCAGTAGTGTCTACAAAGCTGTTGAGTCCAGCCGCAGCCGCTACACCAGAATTACTCAGGCTAAAGCTAAATACCAATAGCAAAATTAATACAATTCGTTTCCACATTTCTACAGATTCCTTTGGGCTGGAAGCAACACAACACACGCTAAATTTACCATTTTCATTCTCCCATCAACAGGGACATTTAGGAGGGGGGGAGAGGTTAGTAGATAGTAGGAGCGTGGCAAACAATTATCAACCAACCACCAACAACCCCAACAACTAACCAGACAACTTACTTACCATGCAAAAACTACCCTCATGGGTACTACCGTGCCTCATAATACTAAAGTATCTTGTTTAAGAGCGTCGTAATCATTGCTACGCCCAATACTTGTAATTTACTTAGCAGCACCCTTTAGATAATCTTAGGGAAAAATTAAGAGTAAAACGTTATACTATTCGCGGCTCTTGCGATCGCGAATAGCTGACTAAAAAAATAGCGCGATTCGCTTTTTCACTGGCTGTTGTAATTGCAATTGTCTTGAAATAAATTTCGATCAATTTAATTAAAAAGGAGAAAGTCCAATGAACTTAAGCGAAGGTTATGGTGTATTAAAATGTCAGGCGATCGCTGGCAAAACAGAACTTGGTAAAGATACCCCACATTATCAAGTCCATGTGAATGATGGTAAGTTTTCCTATCGTCTAGCAGTCAACGTTAGATCAAGTCAAAAACCTTTTGATGTGTTGTATCTTGTCGAAAACAGTTTTGAACATTACATCACTGACAAACTCGATAAATTGGACTTTGGCTTTACGAAGATTGCGGAAACAGATAGAAAAGCCGGAGGAATTGCGCTGGACTACATCAGATCAAATTTATTTAAAGTCAGCGAGATGAAGCCTTTGCCCTTCAACTTACCAGGAGAAAACAACGACCTTAACGAACAAATTGACTCATATATTAAAAGGGCAATTGAGACTAAAGCGGTTATCTACGTATTCGGGGAACCGTGGGGACTGGAAAAACCGGAAGATAAGCCTGACAAAATATTCGGCTTTCAACCAGGGAGAGGGGTTCATAATATTCACATGAATCAAGGCAATAGCGGAGCGTTTGCCAAGGAAAATGGAGTTTACCAAGATGGGGGATTGTTGATTCATTTTCCCTCTGCGATCGCATCCCAAGAAAACTGGGTAGGAGCATTTTTTGCCTTTCAATCGCAGTCCTTCCACACAGACGATCGCACAGGAAATCCAATAGATAAAAAAGTAGGAACTGAACCACCAGATCCCAGCACTCCAGCAGTAAAGGCACAAGTAAAAATCGTTGCTGCTCTAGTAAATCCTTTAGGAGATGATGCAGGAAAGGAATCAGTTACTTTAATCAATTCCTCACCCGAACAAATAGACTTTAATGGTTGGACACTTACTAATAAACTAAAACAAAAACAACCTCTTGATGGATTAAAAATCGAGCCTAGTGCATCTTTCACAGTGCCTTTAGATAAACAACAAATTCAACTTTCTAATGATGGTGGAATTATCACCATTCTCAATCAAGAAGGTATTAAAGTTGACGGTGTTTCTTATACTAAAGAAGATGCCAAAGACCAGGGATGGACGATTGTGTTTTGATTAATTGTTGGTATGCATTGGAAATTGGGCATTTCCCCCTCTTGAAATTCCCATTATTCATTAACTTGCAGCACCACCAACGTCATATCATCGGTGTTTTGTTTATCAGCACCGATGAATTGATAAACTTGGTTAAACAGGTAATCGAGAATTTCCTCTGCTCCATTGCAATGCCTGCAAGCCAAGTTAAAGGCATCGACAAAGTTTTCTTCATCGAAGCGATCGCCTCCCACAGAAGCCGCTTCAGTCAAACCATCTGTATAGTAAATAATTGTATCCCCAGGCTCTAACTGTACCTGGGCATCTTCATACTCGCTGTTAGTATCCAAACCAATCAACATTCCCAATGTATCCAAACGTGTCACAGTTTTTGTAGCTGCGTGCCACCACAAAGGAGGATTATGTGCTGCATTGCTATAAGACAAAATTCGATTTTGGGGGTCATATTCTGAGTAAAATAGCGTTACAAAACGGTGGGAATTTTCCAAATCCGCATACATGACTTGATTTAAATTTTGGAGAATTGCTGCTGGTGAATTGCCGTGTAATACTTCTCCTCGTAGCATTCCCCGCATCATGGTCATAATTAACCCAGCTGGGACACCTTTGCCCATGACATCACCAATCACAAAACCCCAACGTCCAGTTTCTAAGCTGATAATATCTTTACTATTTAACTGCAAATGATTGTGCTTGGTAGGAATAAAATCATAATAATCTCCGCCGACACGATTTGCCGGTTTACAACGCGCAGCCAAAACTATACCAGGAATCGAGGGACATTGACGAGGTAAAAGCCGTCGTTGAATTTCCGCAGCAATTTCTAGTTCTTGATCTAAGCGTTCTTTTTTTCGTAATTCTACAGCCAATTCATCATTTTCAATCGCTACTGCTGTTTGGTCTGCCACTAACCGGACTAATTTTTGTCTAGTTTCCGTCCAAGTATATTCTGGATCGCGACTCAACACATACAGCCATCCTCTTTCTGCATGTTTCACCAGAATTGCCGTGCCAAATATTTGCATATCTGGTCCTAGGTAGCGATGCATCTCGGCATCCAAAACACCCGTAGCGTTTGCTAAAGGTGCCGTATTTGCCAAAAGTGTGATTTGACTGGTAGCGGTTTCTAGCGCTTTGCGAATATGTTTGCGCTGGTGACTATCCTGCCAATGCAGCTGTTCTAATCGAACTTGACCATTAGGTTTATAGAGAAACAAAGCACTACCATCTGCATCTGTTACTCTTGTTGCCATCAACGGAATTAGCTCTAAAAACTGATTCAAATTATTGAAGCTTCTCAGAGCAAATCCTAAAGAACTTAACAAATCTTGAATTTTGTTTTGTTCTCGGTGCAGCCGTGCCACGAGTTCTTTCAGCGCTACAACCGGAGTCACATCCGTTGCGGCACTACTATTACTATCAGTTGGTTGAGAGGGCAGTTGAGACACAGGCACAGCTATTATTTCACTGAACTAAAAAACTGAATTTAGATTACTTATAAATCATGACGGCAAAGGCAATTGTTAAACCATATTGAAACAAGGTTTGTCAATTTAGCAAGAGTAGAAAGACGTAAGATGTCAATTTTATAAGTATTACATTTGCTCATTGTATTTA
>CASBQC010000052.1 GCA_949127805.1 Nostocales cyanobacterium PMM_0081 | reverse complement strand
TTGAATCTAGTTTTCAACTTGATGTTAATGGCAAGCAAATTCGTTTAGGCAATGGGAACACTGATAATGCTGGATTTTATGCGGCAAAAGGCAGTTACTCCATATTAAGAAATTGTAATTCTTGGACAAGCGAAGGTTTAAGGAAAGCTGATGTAAATACTCCTTTTTGGAGTGGACTTTCATCTGCTATTATGTTGCACTTAAAAAGCAACTGTAAATAATTATGTATTTTTTGGCTGATGCAGAGAAATAACCCAAGAGTATAACTTTTGTAATAAATCTAATGTTTTAGTTCATAATCCTCATCCTGTCTTGGTTTTAGCAAAGTTAATACAGATCCCGATAATGCAAAGTATCTCAGGAAACCGCTTCGGAGGTGATTGTATTTGCAGCAATAAAAGCAAAAAGATGTTACACCGATTTCAATGGGCAAGAATTACCATTAAAATCAAATAGTAAAAAACTGGTGTGTTATATGTCAACGAAAAAGGAATTTAGTAGCTTTGAGGATATGTTGTCAGGTTCTGAGTTACCAGTGTTGGTAGATTTTTATGCTGACTGGTGCGGTCCATGTCAAATGATGGTGCCGATTTTAGAGCAAGTCAATGCTCAACTCACCGGAAAGATGAAAATCGTCAAAATTGATACGGAAAAATACCCGGAGTTAGCCACTGCATATGAAATTTCGGCTTTACCGACGTTAGTACTATTTAAGCAGGGTAAGCCTGTGGATCGAATTGAGGGTGCGATGAATGCACCGCAATTAGTTCAGCATCTACAAACTATGCTTTAATAATTATGGGTAATTGGTGAGCCAGTGCGTTGCGGAGGTCACGATCGCTAGGGTGCACCTACCGATAATCGCATTATTACCAATTACCAGTACAATTGTCTTGGCGAGAATGCACGCTTAGTAAACACTAAGCCTGCTTAATTGAGCGGTAATGCGATCGCACAGTATGAAATCCGAAGAAAAAATAACTTGGTTTAATAACGGAAATTCTTACACTGTTGAAGAAAGAAAAAGTTGGTACAGTCAAGTAGCAGATGCTTACAACCGTGCAAGACCACGCTATTCGATGCAGCTTGTTTCTCGTGCTGTGGAGTTAGCCCAACTTGATCGAGATGCAATTTTTCTTGAGGTGGGATGCGGTCCTGGAACTGCAACTACATCCTTTGCTGAATTGGGTTTTTCAATGGTGTGTCTTGAGCCAAGTTTAGAAGCTTGCCAGCTAGCAAGACAAAATTGTTCTCATTATCCAGATGTAGAAGTTAAGAATACCACATTTGAAGAGTGGGAGCTAGAGCCTGGGAAATTTAATGCGGTGCTTTCAGCGACTGCTTTTCATTGGATTCCCGCAGAGATTGGGTATCCGAAAGCTGCTGATGCATTAAAAGACAACGGTTCTCTGATTTTGATGTTGAATATGCAAATTCAACCTGCTTACGAAGTTTACCAAGTTTTGCATGAAGTTTATCAGATATATGCTGATACTTTTAACCGCGACATCTTCCGACATCTAGGATATCTTGGACATCGAGTATAACATCGCCGACAGAATCGGTGAAGGTGGTATCCCACATCGCCTTGAGGAAAATCCCCACGGCTCCATTAAAATCTCTCGGTATTTCATAACCACAACTAGGGCATTTGAAATTTTTAGAACCGCCAAGTTTTTGATGGATATGACCGCACTTAGTGCAAGTTTTTGAAGTATATTCTTCAGTAATCCGCACCAACTTGGAACCATAACGGTTGCACAAGTGTTCAAGGGTTTGAGAGAACTGATAGAATGCCCAAGTCATCATTGCTCGTGCTGTTTTGCTTTTCAGTTTTCTACCTTTTTTAACAACCATTTGGGAGGTTTCAAAAGTAGGAAGAACAATTACATCGTAGTTACGAGCAAGATAAGACCCGACTTGTTTATGGCACTCAGAACGTAAGTTTTTAATCTGGGTTCTGAGTTTTTCCATTGCTTGACGTAACTTAAATCTTAGGCGTTTGAATTTTGCACCTTTAGAAACATCGTGCTTAGATTTAAGTTTGTCAAGATGAGAACAAAGTTTAGCAATTCGATTAAAATCACCATTACCAAATTCCAAGAAATCACTACCATCAAAACCAGTCATAAAAGTTCTGACTCCGGGGTCTAGTGCAATAACTTTGTTAGTCACAGAAGTTGTTTGTTCAAACTCAACTGGAAAATGAGCAAACCAACGACCTTTGTTATAGGTTATCTCTGTTGAGCCATCGGTTAGAACGCAGAAATTCTGACCTCTAAATTCTGGTTTTGGTAAATGTTTTGTAGATGAAACCATCCACCTACCGTTTTTGTAAGCAAGTGGGTCAAATTGAATTGTTAGTTTTTGGTCGCGAATACTGCGGAACTTAGCAATCTTTAATCCAGCTTGAGGGTGAGGTTTTTTGTTTTTTCTTTTTCCAATATAATTAGGATTTTTATCGGTATTTTTCCATGCAATATATGCTTCCATCGAAGCGTTATCTAATATTTTAGATATGTTCAAGTTAGTACACCATTCAGGGATTAATCCAGATGCTTTAAGCATGGTTCTAAAACCCATCTTTCCGCCTTTGTTTCCAACTTTCTCAAAACCTTGATTCTCGTTTAAATAAGCGATTGAGATATTGTAAACTTTACGTACCGATGATACCCATTTTTTCCAGATAACAGAAAGCTCTTTACTTGGATACACTCGGTAACTCACTGTCTTCAGTAACTTGTTTTTTGTATTTTCTAAGTCCGTAGAGTCGGCAACTAAAGACATGGATGATGGCAAGGATATCTTCGACCATTTCTCGTTCTGGGCTGAGGTCGCGAGCGTTGAGAACCAATATTTCAGTCTCCGTTCTTGTGCAAAGCCATGAGATAAGCTCGAACCCAAAGCGGCAAAGCCTATCTTTGTGGGCAATGACAATAACTTTGACAGTGTTTGTGAGAACTCTGTCCAGTAAGGATTGAAGACCTTTGCGTTTAAAGTTGAGTCCGCTTGCGATGTCGGTGATAATTTCCGCATCGGGGTAGTAAGACTTAAGAAACTCAACTTGTTTGTCAAGATCAGGCTTCTGACTCCTGCTTGAAACTCTGGCATAAAGGATAGTGATTCGGTCATCTGTGGGGTTTCCACCGCGAACCGGGATGATTGAACCAAGGTTGTATCTTCTTTGTCCGCCTTGGGTGAAGATACCTTCAATTTTTCCGTCTTCAAGCCATCTTTCAAGTGTTTTTGTACTGACTCCCAGTCTGGAGGCAGCAACTCTTGGTGGAACATAGTTTATAGACATCTCGCGCGCGTGTTTTGTACTTCTTTATTTTGACACTAGATGTCTAATTTGTCCAAAATGTCCGAGGACTTATTGTCCTATTAATAACTCCATCTCTGGGGCAATATGAAACCAGAGAAACTCAAAAAGAGAATTTTAGAAGCTTTGGACAGTTTGCTATTGACTCAGGTCGCTTCCAGAATTTAATCACTCAAGAGTTGTGGTGTCAAGTTAGTTATAGCATTGATGATTATTTGATGCTTTTAACTACTTATTCACCGTACATCGCATTAGAACCACAGAAGCGGGATTCTTTGTTTGCAGGTTTAAGAGAAGCGTTAGAAAAAAAATGTGGTGAGAGTATTGAGGTTTCATTTATCTCAGGTTTTCATATTGCGCGTAAAATATAGTTTATCAAGAACGATGGGTTTTATTTGCCCTCACGCACTTTTAGGCGATCAATAAAAAATAATATCAATGGAGCCGTACTCTTGACGCTAGCGACACCCTACAAGATTTGGGATTGTGCGGTCTTACTTACCTTCAAACCAAGCTGACAAATCGTCAATAGTGGTAAAATCTAGCAATGCTTCACCCAACTCCTCCAACTGTGCAATTGGCAAATTATCAATTATTTCTTGCAGTTGAGGAGACAGCGAACCAAAACGACGGTTAAGTTGACGGTTAAGCAAAGCTAATTCTCCTTGCTTTCTTCCTTGTTCGATACCTCGTTCGATACCTCGTTCGATACCTCGTTCGATACCTTGTTCGATACCTCGTTCGATACCTTCTTCCATCCAACTGGTGACTATTTGCATAACATCTTCCTGCTGTCTTGGTTCAATCGTAGCAAGTTCTGCTTCAAAGCGTATTTTCTCTTCGGGGTTTAACTTGAGATAGGTATCAATAAATCCTGATATTAATTGTATTTGTGCTGGATTTAGTCCCAAACTCGCAAGTAATTGTAATGATATCAGCTTGACTATAGGACGTTCTTGAACATCCATTCGCATTTTTGCCATTAAAGCACTAGCTAAGGGATTTCGCAGATTTACAAAGGCTTGCCATTGTAATTGATTTAACTGAACAACTTCGTAGTTAAATTCCAGAATTTTCTTGTTGGGAAAATCGATGCGATAGCAATTCGGTTCTGGTGTTTGTGGGGAGTCGTGGGAATAAATGACGATGGGATAAATTGGGAGAGCATATTTTTCATGTAAACGAGCGAAGTATGCAAACATTCGTCGCTCAAAACCAGCTTGGGAGTAGGATTGGTGTTCGGTGTGGATGATAAATACAGTATCCTGATTCCTAAATTTGGCAATGACTACGATATCGAGAATTTTTTTCTCTCCCTCGGTGACATCGGTAAATATTTCCTGGGGTAAAAATTCTATAGATTCCCTTTCCCAGTATGTGCTGATGGTGGGGAAAAACAGCTCGATAAATTCAGGAAAAAAGTTAGAGAGGAGTTCTTTGAAGAGTCTGTCATGGTCTATCAATTATTCTTCCTTTGGGTTCTCTTAACTTACGATCGCCTCACATTTAAGCAACACCATTCTTGACGACGCCACAATGTAGCAACTACCCAACCGTTTTTTTCTAAGGCGTCAGCGACAGATTTCGATTGTTCTAATAAAATACCACTGAAGATACCCCAAGTCGATGGTTTGGCGATCGCACTCATTTGCGGTACTAACTCAATAATTACATCAGCCAAAATATTGCAGACGATTCCATCAACGGGCTTTTCTAGCAGTTTCATTAAAACGTCTACGCTTCCCTCTGCTGTTACGATCTTTTCTGCATTAATATCGTTGAGTATGCGATTGCTGTTAGTTGATTGTACTGCCAAAGGGTCGGTATCTACGGCATAAGCTTTTTTTGCTCCCAGAAGCAATGCCCCTATCGAAAGGATACCAGAACCGCAGCCGATATCGGCAATTATCACATCATTTTTTTGCGCGGTTACATCTGCAAACAATCGTGGTACTTCAGCAAAACGCATTTCTAATGATTCTAAACACAACTGAGTTGTTGCATGACCACCTGTGCCAAAAGCAACACCTGGGTCTAACTTAATTACCAGCCGATCGCCTGAAATTGGTAAAGGTAGCCAAGCGGGATTGATGAGAAAGCGATCGCCTATTTCTTGCGGTTGCCAATGTTGTTTCCAGCTAGTTGACCAATCTTCCTCATCAATTATCTCCCAATGCAAAGTTGGTATAGACAATCCTACACACAAAGCATCTTGACGCAGCCATAGTGACAGCGCTGCCAAATCTAGCAGTTGTGCTTGAAATTGCGGCAAATATCCCCGCACTAAACAAGAATTTTCTTTTGTTTCACTAGCCGTACCACGACAGCCGAAATTTTCCAAACGCCAAAAGATAGATTCTTCTAGGTCTGGTTCACAGAGAATTTGTAGTTCCCACCAGGTGTTTGCCATATCTAAAGTATGAAGTGTAAAGGATGTTTGCGCAGCGTCTCCTTTGGAGAAGGATGAAATAATTTCCAATTTAACCTTCATCCTTCATCCTTCATCCTTTTTATAATGTTACCGTGTATGCATCCCTAATTCCCGACACTTTGACAATTTCCGTCAAAATGCCATCAGGTAAGGGGTCATCGATGCTGAGTGCCATCACAGCATCACCACGAACGATTTTTCTACCTACTTGCATACTGGCAATATTGACATTAAAACTGCCGAGTAGGGAACCGAGTTTACCGATAATTCCCGGCATGTCGCGGTGTAAGGTGAATACCATGTATTGGCTGGGGGGGACGCTAATCGGGAACCCGTCAATGTTGGTGAGGTAGATTTCTCCGTCACCTAACAAAGCGCCGGTTACTGAATGAGTACCCAAACTACCTGTAGCTTCGAGATGCAGGGAACCGGCATAGTCTTTAACTGAAGCATCTCGCGTTTCAATGACGCGAATTCCGCGTTCTTTTGCTTCTATGGTGGCATTAACGTAGTTTACACGTTCGCGTAGAGCTTGGTAAAGTAGTCCTTTGAGGGCAGCGACAACTAAAGGCTGACTTTTGTTTGTTGCTAGTTCGCCTTGTAACCGCACGTTCAGTAATTCTACTCGTCCGCCGGCGAGTTGTCCGACTAGTCTACCTAAGGTTTCTGCTAGCTGCATGTAAGGTTTAAGTTCTTCCAAGACATCGGGATTAAGTCCGGGAATATTCACCGCTGAACGCGCAGGGAGTCCTAAAAGAACATCGCGAATTTGTTCGGCAACATCGATTGCCACATTTACTTGAGCTTCGGTGGTGGATGCACCTAAGTGCGGGGTGAGGATAATTTCTTTACCGATCGCTCGCAACTGAGATTCTCCCAGAGGTTCTGATTCGTAAACATCCAAAGCTGCCCCGGCTATTTTACCTTCTTTCAGGGCTGCGGCTAAAGCGTCTTCATCAATGATGCCACCACGAGCGCAGTTAATTATCCGAGCGTTGGGTTTCATTTTTGCCAATCTTTCGGCGTTGATTAAATGCGTAGTTTCGGGAGTTTTGGGGATGTGTAAGGTGATATAATCTGATTGCTGCAATAGCAAATCCAAATCGACTAATTGACAGCCTATTTGCTCGGCTCGTTCTGTGGAAATGAAAGGGTCAAAAGCTAGCAATCTCATTCCCATTGCTCTGGCAACACCAGCTACATGAGAACCTATTTTGCCTAAGCCGACGATACCGAGAACTTTTTTGTATACTTCTGCGCCGACAAAAGTTTTGCGATCCCACTCATTGCGTTTTACAGAAGCATTGGCATCGGGAATATAGCGAGATAAAGACATCATCATCGCTAGCGCGTGTTCGGCGGCGGCGATCGTGTTACCTTCAGGAGAGTTAACAACGACTATACCTTGACGCGTGGCTGCGGGAACATCGACATTATCGACACCGACACCAGCACGACCGATAATTTTTAATTGCGTACCGGCTTCAATGATTTCTTTGGTAACTTGAGTGCCAGAACGAATCATCAGCGCGTCATATTCACCAATGATTTCTATGAGTTCTGCTGGTTTGAGATTTGTTTTAACATCGACAGTGGCAACTTGGGAGAGAATGTCAATCCCAGCTTGGTCAATTGGATCGGAGACAAGAACCTTAGACATGATTGCTGATTTTATAGCTAGAGATATCGCAGCAGAAGACTTTTAAGTTTAATATTTAGGCGTCGCTATTGAAGCAAAAATTATTTGTTTGACTTTGAGCACAAGCCTCACCTGTGGTGATGATAGGATATTGGGTGAAGGATGGTGTGGCGCTGCCTCCTATATCTGATGATTGGCGATTTGCACTTACCTGTGGCTGAGTATAAACCATCAGTAGCGCTAAATCATATATCTAATATCTATATATTTATAAACATTTCTTAGTTTTGTGCGATCGCCCCAATCACACGGCTATTTCATAAAAATAAACTGGTAAGTTTGAAAACCCCTAAAGAACAGGTACGTAGTACCGCATTCTGTCCTTTAGGTAGGGGAGGAAAAACGACTCAAGCGACTTCAGTCGCATTGAATATTGAATATTATTCGGGTTTTTTGATTGGAAACCCGAAAAACCAACTCCTATTTCTAGGGTGATGTTAGCTTTGACCTGTTATGAGAGCTTTTTAAACTTGCAACACTGTCTCAGTGGGTAGAGTCGATGGGGAGTATTATCTCCCGCACCTCTCTGTTAGAACCGTGCGTACCCGTTTCCGTGTACACGGCTCCCGATATTCTTAGGCTTTACGGCTCTTGCTCATGTGTATATAATCATGACAGGATTCGTGAATGGCAACTAGATTTTTAACTTTCTGGTTGTTGTGATTCCCGTCAATGTGGTGTAAGTGTACTTGTTCATCACTTGTACACTTTAATCCACATTCGCCACATGCATGGTTTTGCCTTTTAAGGGCTTTAGAGGTTTCACCGTCGTATAGCTTACTATTCCTCTCAGTCCAGTAGACAATATTTCCATCAAAAGGGGATTTATTTCCTTTGACGTTGACGTGTTTGTTTTCAGAGTAGGGAACTGATGGGAATGCTTTGTTAACTAACTCGTTAGTTGTCTTCCTAGTATTCTTAGTTTCCTTGTTAAAAACTTTCCATGTTCTATGATTAGTGTGCCAGAGTGAGAACCTTGACCCGCTCATGTCACAGAATTTATGGTAGTTTCTCCATCCTCTAACTATTGGTGCTAGCTTTTCGGCTTTTACCTTAGAGCCATAATTCGAGTTATTAACGATGGTTTTTACCTTCTGACGGAACTTTTTATAGTTTTCCACTGAGGGAGTACATCTAAATTTACCGTTGCTTTGCACTTTGAAGTGCCAGCCTAGAAAGTCAAATCCATCTGTCGCAGCGGTAATATGAGTTTTCTTCTCACTTACTTTCATTCCTCTGTCAGCTAAAAATTGGCTGATTTTGCCTAGTATCTCGTTTGCGTCGTCTTCGGGTCTAAGTATTATTACCATATCATCCGCGTAGCGTATGGATGGTTCTGTTCGCTGACTGGTGAATCCATAAGCGTGGATACTTTCGATACCGTTTAGAGCGATGTTGGCTAGTAGAGGACTTATCACACCACCTTGAGGGGTTCCCTGTTCTGGAAATCCTGGGTTTACTCCTGCTTTGAGGCATCGGAAAATACCAGTTTTCATGCTCTTTGGAGCAATTAGGTTTTCCATTATGGTGGAGTGGTTAATCCTATCGAAGCATTTCTCAATATCGAGTTCTATGACTCTTTTATTGATTCCATTTCTGGTGGAGCTTAGGTTTAAGAACAGGATTTTCTGGGCATCCTGTGCCGAGCGCCCCGGTCTAAAACCATAACTTCTTGCGTGAAACGTTGCTTCGTGTGCAGGTTCTAGTGCAAACTTTGCGAGACACTGCCATGTTCTGTCTGCAATAGTTGGAATTTTGAGCATCCGCGTGGTTCCGTCCTTTTTAGGGATTGGGATACTACGTAAACCCTGGTGTTTCCAGTTGTTAACGGATACTTTCAGCAGTTCACTTAACTCAAATCGTTCATTAAAATTAATGGACTTTTTGCCGTCGATACCTGCTGTTTTCTTTCCTGCGTTTAGCTGTGATACTTGACGTATTGCCAAAAATCTAGCTGCTTTGGATTTCAAAATAAGCTTTTGAAGTGACAAAGTTTTACGCTTGTTTCCTTCTCGAATAGCTTTGAACACTCGACATTGCAGGCGAAATAAATCTTTCCGAAATTTCTTCCAGTTTAGATTCTTCCAAGATTCACTAGTATTGTTACTGTGCCTAATCATGCTCTACTCCGTTAAGTGTTTTCTGAATACCTT
>CASBQC010000051.1 GCA_949127805.1 Nostocales cyanobacterium PMM_0081 | reverse complement strand
GATATTTTGAGGATTTTTTGGAAACGCTTGAAATGTAGTCACAGCGCACACTTTAAGCCACAATGAATTAGTCACTCTTGAGTTGAGGATTACTAAAACGTGATTTTTCAGTCCGTAATAGCGGTATTGCAGAAATTTTGGAGCGATCGCGGTTGTCTCATTGCCCAGCCATATGACATTGAAAAGGGAGCAGGCACCAAAAACCCGCATACTTTTTTAAGAGCGTTGGGACCAGAACCTTGGGCTGTAGCTTATGTTGAACCTTGTCGTCGTCCCACTGATGGGCGTTATGGTGAAAATCCCAATCGCTTTCAACACTATTATCAGTTCCAAGTTCTAATTAAACCTTCACCAGATAATATCCAAGAAATTTATCTGGATTCGTTAAGGGCGTTAGGGATTCGTCCAGAAGACCACGATATCCGGTTTGTGGAGGATAATTGGGAAGATGCGACGGTGGGTGCTTGGGGTACTGGCTGGGAAGTTTGGCTAGATGGAATGGAAATTACGCAGTTTACCTACTTCCAGCAGTGTGGAGGAATTGATTGCCGTCCCGTGTCCATTGAGATGACCTATGGATTGGAACGACTGACGATGTATCTCCAGGGTGTAGATGCAATGACTAAGATCCACTGGACGGACAATATTACATATGGTGATGTTCATCTCCAGGGAGAGATTGAGCAATGTGTTTACAATTTTGAAGCTTCTAATCCGGAGATGCTGCTGACACTATTTAATATGTATGAGCAGGAAGCTACGCAATTGACAGAGCGAGGGCTGGTGTTACCTAGCCTAGATTACGTTTTGAAGTGTTCGCATATGTTCAACTTGTTGGATGCGAGAGGGGTAATTTCAGTCACGGAGCGAACTCGTTACATTACCAGGATTCGCCATTTAGCGCGAAAGGTAGCGCAGCTTTATGTGGAACAAAGAGAGAAACTGGGTTTTCCGCTTTTGAAGACTGCGGTAAGTTCAATAGGCTCGTGATGGGCTTAATATTACTTTTATGTGGAGGTGCGAAATTTGCGTCTCTACATAAAAGTAAGAGTGTGCTACATAAATGGTTAATCTAGCAGAAGTTTTAGAACCGATCGCCACAAAGTTTCGTTCTCTAGGTATCCCTGAGCCGATTGTGCATTGGGGACATCCGGTGATGATGGCGATCGTTGTTTTTGTCATGGGTAGTTTTGTCGGATTGGCTGGTTGGCGAGGACGAGTTGTTGAAGATAAAGATGCGGCTATCAAAAGTCGCAGCGATCATCGTAAACTAGCGCCGTGGATGTTTTTATTTATGGCACTCGGTTATACAGGTGGGGTGTTGTCTTTGGTGATGCAGCATCAGCCGATTTTAGAAAGCCCTCATTTTTATACAGGTTCAGTTGTGCTGTTGCTTTTATTAATTAATAGTGCAATCTCTCTAAGTGGCTTTGGCGGAAATAAAGCCGGGTTACGCACAGTTCACGCTTATGTGGGTAGTACGGCACTTTGTATACTGTTTGTACATGCTGTACTGGGGTTAAAGTTGGGTATAAGTTTGTAATGCAGCTATTGCCAAAGGTGGTAAATGCCCTCAGACTAAAGTCTGGGGCTTTGCGCGTACAAAGCTTACCTGCGTGGGCTAAATATAATCGTCGGATAATGAGTGCAAAATGATTCAGGGTAGTGGTGTAGTTATTTGTCTTGGCTACATTCTAGGGTTGCTGTTTACAGCAGTTCCTTTCGGTGGAGTTTGGGTGCTGGTTTTGGGGATAGTGGGAGCGGTTTTTTTGAGAAGACTCCGCATTATTTCGACAAAAGCACTACAGAAAAAAGAATTGCATTCACCAAAAACTAAGGCTGCACCACCTAGTTGGCAAACTAATCCCAAACCAATCATATGGATAGTTGCTGGCTTGGTTGGGTTGTTTGCAAGTTTGTATTTTCAATTCCGCGTACCGCAACCGGGAAAAAATGACATTAGTCAGTTTGTCCCCTCAGGAAATAATAACAATCAAGAGCAACTTGCGATTGTTCGCGGGGAGGTGGCAAGTACACCCCGCTTGACTCGCAGTCAACGCGGACAATTTTGGTTGCAAGTAAAGGCTCTCGATGAGGTAAAAAAAGAAAGTAACTCAGCTGGTATGAGTAAAGGAGCAACAGGTAAATTGTATGTGACTGTGCCTTTACTTCAGGCTACTGGGTTAAGCCCTGGTGAACAAGTTGCGGTGACTGGGGTTTTGTATAAACCGAAAGCAGCGTCAAATCCTGGTAGTTTCGACTTTCAAAAGTTTCTCAACCAGCAAGGGGCTTTTGCTGGTTTGATTGGAAAGCAGATCAATATTTTAGAAGAGGAACATAAATGGGGATGGTGGAAAATCGGGGAACGAATTGTGCGATCGCAAGTTCGTTGGTTAGGCATCCCTGAAGGTCCCCTTGTCAGTGCTATGGTTTTGGGTAGCAAAGCTGTTGATTTACCCTACGAGATTCGCGATTTGTTTGTCCAAGCAGGGTTGGCTCATGCTTTGGCTGCTTCCGGATTTCAAACTTCTTTAATATTGGGTGTGGTGCTGGGGTTGACAAAGCGTACCAGACGTGTCACGCAATTTATTCTTGGCTCGTTTGCATTAATTCTTTTCTTAAGTTTAACAGGTTTTCAGCCTGCGGTACTTAGAGCGGTAATTATGGGATTTGCCGCGTTAATTGGTTTGGTATTAAAGCGAAAGGTGATGCAGTTAGGATCGCTAATGCTAGCGGCAACGCTGTTGTTGCTGTTTAATCCTTTGTGGATTTGGGATTTAGGATTTCAGTTGAGTTTTTTAGCAACGCTGGGATTGATTGTGACAGTACCACCTTTAACTCAGCGTTTGAACTGGTTGCCTCCTGCGATCGCTTCTTTGATTGCTGTTCCTTTAGCGGCGACGATTTGGACTTTACCAGTGCAGCTTCACACATTTGGAGTTGTGCCAAGTTATAGCATACTGCTAAATATCATTAGCACACCATTGATTTCTATTATTAGTATTGGTGGAATTATTAGTGCCATACCTGCGTTAATTTTACCGGATGCTGGCGGCGTTTTGGCTGCGGTGTTGCATTACCCTACTGATTGGCTAATTAAGTTAGTGCAGTTTTTCAGCAATTTACCAGGAAATTCTGTTGCTGTTGGGACAATATCTATTTGGCAGATGCTGGCAATCTATGCACTGATTATATCGGTTTGGTTGATGCGTTGGTGGCAGCAGCGTTGGTGGTTTGCGGCTGTGATTGCGGTTGGTTTGGTGTTAATACCAGTTTGGCATTCTGCAAGTACTTTATTTAGGATTACGGTGCTAGCGGCTGATACTGAACCAGTTTTGGTGATTCAAAACCAAGGAAGGATAACGTTAATTAATAGTGGAGATGAAGGTACGGGACGCTACACAATTTTACCATTTTTGCAACAGCAGGGTGTGAATCAAATCGATTGGGCGATCGCACTTAATTTGCAAGGCAATGATAGCAATGGTTGGTTAGAGGTGCTGCAACGTTTGCCGATTAAAGTTTTCTATGATTATTCTGCTACCCCAGACAATATATTGGGAAGTCAGGCTATCCAAAAGGAACTGCTAAAAAGTAAGGGAGTTTATCAACCTTTGTCCCTCGGTCAAACTGTGAATACTGGTTCGACAGTCGTGCAGTTAATCAATGACCAATTACCGGTCTTGCAAATGCAAATTCAAAATCAAAGTTGGTTGTTGGTGGGTAATCTTAAGGCAGACGAACTACGTCAACTTTTGAAGAAAAAAGACTTACCTCACCCGCAAGTGCTGTGGTGCGCTACTGAGTCTTTGAAAGATTTGGTTTTGGCGCTGCAACCACAGATAGCGATCGCACCTAGCGCCGACTTGGACCCCAAAATTCTCTCTCAATTGAGTCAAAGCCAAACGAAGCTGTTTTTTACTGGGCGAGATGGCGCAATTCAATGGACTCCGAAAGGTGAGTTTGAGGCGTTTATTCAAGCTACAGAAAATAGAGCTTCGGTGTTGTAGAAATTTATAAGTTCGTGATATTGTAATTATTATAGGCTTAATATGTCTTGTGGAGAGGTGTCCGAGTGGTTGATGGTGACGCACTCGAAATGCGTTTTAGGGAAACCTAACGGGGGTTCAAATCCCCCCCTCTCCGTTTTTATCGTTAAGGTAAATGTCACCGCTAACAAAACCATAAGTACGGATAGGATTCTCATTCACCTATGGCTTTAGCTAAAATAAAAGGTTGATTGCCTCGTTGCTCTTAACGCATTAATTCGGTTGCACTCACAGTTCCCAACTTGAGATAACCTGCCAGCTGCAACATAAAACGTTTGTGAAGCCGCGACTTTTTTGGCTATTGGATGAGAATTATGCAAGATTGAACCTTCGTGTCAAGGACTTTTTGAAGCCTTTGCCCAACTTTGTCAATAAGTTGATCAAAAGCTTCTTGATTTGCTGTCAGCTGTTCAGTTAGAACCTTTTCTAACTGAGGCTTTATTGAAACACACATATCGTTCATCTTTTGGTCGTTTAAAAAAGTAGAACGCATCCAACTGGGGATATCGAAATTTGTTTTGATTGCCTCTTTGACAGTATTCCGATTTAGTTCCATTCCTGCTGCCATAACCGAAGCCCCATATACCAGCACAATCGGCAAAGTCAAGTGTCCGGTTAGTATCAAAGTAATGATGCTAGCGAGTGTCCCTCCACCAATTACTATATTGACAATAAACGCCACTGTGTCCGTAAGAATAGCATCTCCAATTCGTAGTTCGGGATTAACAAAAGCTGGATCAATGCTATCTTCAAACCTTAAACTGCTTCTGGGTATCTGAAACTTTCGGCATATTGGGTCAGTTTCTGCGGCTAAGTCCGGTTGAATTTTGCTGTTAAACCAAAAAGTGCATTTATTATTAATTATCTCGGAAGCCAGACCGCTTTTAAGCCATTGCTCTGCGCGACTCTTCATAGATGTTTCCAAATCGGCTAAAGTCCGTATTTTGTTTGTTTGCCAGTCTTTTAAACCTGGTTTAACGGCGTTTTCAATTAAAGCATGTGCCAGGGGGTTAGTTAACAATTCAATTAACTCCGGGATATGTCTGGAAATCAAATCTTTTATCTTGTCTGACTCAAATAGTTTGTTGACTTCTTGTTTGAAAGCAGTAGCACGCAAATCCCATCGTCCTACTCGCGCTAAACCCAGTGCAATACACCGTTCAGGTTCGGGATCGGGGCGAATTTGCGTTTCTGGTTCGCTAAAGATTTCTTGACAAATTTGGTGTGTAAACTTCATCCGGGATGCACCACCTGTCATCAGCACAAGTTTCGGCATGATGCCTTGTTCGTCCAGCTTTTCTTTTGCTTGGCTTACAGCTTCACGAAACGACGAAATCCAACTCTGAAGTTTTAATTCGGGCAAAGATTGGTTCAAGATTTCCGAGATCATCAATTTGTTAACTTCAGGAATAAAATAAATTTGTTCGTTGATAGATTCAAAGCCACGGGCAAAGGATTTTGGATCGCTGTATAGCTGTTCATTAGAAAAGTAATCTTCTTTAGCTTTGCGGCAGGCAAGTTCACAACGAGCTTGATGATGTGAATATTCCTGAAACACTTTTTTTAGTAAGGATGATTGCTCGTGTTTGGCAACAGTGCGATCAAATATAGCTTTGTCAATTAGAGATGCTCCCAGAGCGTTACTCCCGAAATCTATTGGTACTTCGTGTAAGCTCTTAACCAGGGTAAAATCTGTGGTCGAAGAGCCAATATCGACAATTAGTACGGCTGAAATAAGTTTCTCATATTCCAGGGAACCTGCTTCCTTTGCTTGCATGAAAGCAGCCCGCGATTCGGGTACAACATTGAGTTGAGGAATGCCAGCTGATTGAAGTAGCTTTTGGTATTCTTCTCGTTCGCTTGACTGCCATCCTGAAGGGCAACCTACATAAAAGTAGGTATTTTCTTCATTTTCAATTTGTCTGCTTTCTTTTAAAAGACGGTAGTAGGTTGCAATAAAAGTAGTAATTGTCTCTCGATACTTTGGATCGTTGTTTGGTTTTTGCTTGAAAGAGATTTTTAGTTGGGTAACACCAGCTTGGATTAATGCTTGTTCTCCGACAAGATAACCGAGTTTGGGATGCCAACCAAGAGCCGTAATTTGGTTCTTCTTGTTATTAATTTCAAGCATCTGGGGGGGTTCGATGCTCTCTACTATAGCTTTGGCTACGGCTGTTTCACCGTGTCCCAAATCAAAACCGATTGTTTCTAAAATTGACATACTACTATATTCTTTAGCTTGGACTAGATACTGGCTCAATTACGCGACCACGTTTAAGCAAGCGATCGCCTTTCAACAAAGCAGGAGTTATGGTAACGTAATCTTTGGTGTCAGGGTCGATACTTGGCTCGAAGTCAAAATACTCGCGAGAAGTATGGACTGAAGGCTGGTAAGCGATCGCGCAAATTCCCTGATCCATTAAAATCTGTGGCAGAAGTTTCGTTAGTTCAATTGCCATTTGAGGTTTATCAAGTTTTGAGGCGCCGATTAGCCTTTGAAGAAAATTCAATAGCTCTGGCAATTCTTCTATGCCATTCGACTGTTGATGTTTGTTTGATTCTTCTACTCTAGCGACTGCTAAGTCGATAGTGTTGAAAGCATCGGCAAGGTTGTCTAAAAAAACTTTGCTATCAACCCGCACAATCGCTTCGGGTAATTTCAATTCATCTGAGGAATTGTTTTCCCGGTTGTGTTTGTCGAGTTGAATTGCGACTTCCAGTCCTAAAAGCACAGAGGTTAACAAGATAGCCATCCACGCGGCTGGGGTAGTTTTAGTATATGAGAACAACGAACCGAAAATGCCTATACAGATGAGTGCCTGTAGCACTTTGAGGATTAACTTGTCGGGGGAATTTATAACTACCTTAGTAATTTCCTTTTGAAGAGGGTAAGTGACTTGAGTCAGGTTAGCCGCTGTGAGAGTTTTCATAGAATGCCGCAGCGTATCCAGAAAAAATGTTGCCAAACGTATTTGAGCGACGTTTAGCTCAAGAGTATAAATTCTTTCGAGATTATCGAGTCGGTTCTCAACTAGCTGAACTACTTGCTCAACGCTGGTTATTTTGTCAATCTCTGTCTGGAGTTGGTTGCGTTCTTCGCTAAAAAGTGTAGATAGTGTTTTCATTGGGTTGCTAATTGACTTTAAAATTAAGGAATAGCAGAATTATTTAAGGCATCGGCGATGGCATGAGTTTTTCTATATCTACATTTTCACCCATCGCCTCAAGTTTTATACTATGCCGTAAATTTCACAGCACAGTAAAAAAGAAAAGCACGAATACCCAAGCAAATCTTTCTCACATAGAATTGATATTAGATATCGACCGCTATGCTTATTATGCGTTGTCTGAACCCCTTGTAGAGACGTAGCACTTGGTAGTCTCTACGTTTTTTATGGAGATGACTATGATAAAACTTAATTCATAATATAAACAAATTTTTGGGCTAAACTAATCATAATGTGAGGAGTGGATAAGAGTGTAAATATGGTGAATCGAATTGGGCGATTACTCCCGTTGAGTTTTATCAGCTTTTGTTTTTGTGTAGGCATTAGTATCGGAATCTTTGTCCGCTTTGGGCAAGTGCAGCGATCGCAAGCTGCAACAACAGAGGAAGCTATACCGCTTTTACCAGGTAAAGAGCCAGAATACACACCACCGTCAGGTTTTGAGGAACCAGAATCGGATTACATTACGATTCAAGCTGTGGGGGATGTGATTCCCGGTACTAATTACCCAGATAACAGACTTCCACGCGATCGCAATCAGCTAATCCCCAAGTCGGTGAGAGCATACTTGCAAAGAGCCGATTTATTATTTGGTAATCTGGAAACTAGCTTAACTACTTATCCCTATTCTTCCAAAGATATCAATAAAGGGCAAACTTTTGCCTTTCGTTCTCCACCAGCATATGCACAGTTATTTGCTGATGTTGGGTTTGATGTTTTCAATATGGCAAACAACCATTCATTAGACTTTGGTAAAGCGGGATTTCGAGATACTGTTAACAATCTTGCCGCAGTTGGTATTGAAACATTAGGTCATAAAAATCAAATTCTTTATAAACAAGTTCGGAATGTCCCGGTAGCGATGATTGGATTTACTACCTATGACATTTATAATTCAATGCACGATTTGGAAACAGCTAAAGCTCTTGTTGAAGAAGCTAGAACCAACGCAAATTTAGTAATTATTTCCATGCAAGCGGGAGCGGAAGGAACCGGGGCAATGCATGTGAAAAATCAAACAGAATATTTCTATGGAGAAGACCGAGGAAATTCGATGAAATTTGCTCGGACAATGATTGATGCTGGGGCAGATTTAGTTATTGGACATGGACCTCACGTACCGAGAGCGATGGAAATCTATAAGGGAAAACTTATAGCCTATTCATTAGGAAACTTTATCGGATACCGGACTTTATCAACAGAAGCCGAAACCGGTTATTCAATGATTTTAGAAGTCAAAATGAATTCTTCTGGCGAATTAGTTGGAAGTAAAATTATCCCCGTTCGCATGAATCGGCAGGGAATTCCACATATAGATCAGCGTTTTACAACTGTCAGCCTTTTACGTTATTTGAATAAGAATGATTTCCCCGAAAAGCCGATGAAGATTAATAAGAAAGGAGAAATTGTCTTAGCGAATATAAAATAAGAAAATCGTAGTAAGCACTTCAGTGCTTGGATAACCCGTAGTAAGCACTTCAGTGCTTGGATAACCCGTAGTAAGCACTTCAGTGCTTGGATAACCTTGAATAATAGCACGCTTCGTGCTCACTACGATCGCCTAAATTTTTCGTGCCGATCGCCCGATTTATGAAACTCGAATAAATCAAGTTCAATATTTCCCGCAGAAGATAGAGGCGTTATTGTACTGAATTTCATTATCTTCATAAAGACATGAAGAAATGTTATCTCAAGGAGGCGGCTATCGTTACTCAACTATCAAAGGATGTTATCCTTACAGAATGGCACGATTCTTGCATTGCGGAAGCTCTCAGACGCGCAACGGAAATTGCTGATTATTGTGCGCTAAACGCCAGCGCGATTGATTATAATGGCGCTTTCCCGGAAAAAGAGTTTGAGTTAATTGCCGAAGCCGGCTTGTTAGCTGCACCCTTACACCGAGGTTTAGGGGGGTGGGGTGCGGGAGTTGATGCGAGTGTGACTCAAGAACTGCTAATGTTATTAAAGCAGATAGGGCGTGGTAATTTAGCAGTTGGGCGAATTTATGAGGGACATATCAATACGCTGCAACTGATTCAAACTTTTGGTACTAAAGAACAAATCGCAACTTCTGCTCACGATGCACGCGATCGCCATAAAATATTTGGCGTTTGGAATGCAGAGGCTGCTGATGGTGTTAAAATTATTCCCTTAGAGGATGGTAAATATCGCCTCGAAGGTTGTAAAACCTTTTGCTCTGGTTCTGGCTACGTTGAGCGTCCGTTTGTGAATGGTGTCTTACCCGATGGCACTTGGCAAATGTGCATCGTCCCAATGGATGAAGTTGCAACCGTAAGCGATCCATCTTGGTGGGAACCTTCGGGAATGCGAGCAACTGCTAGCTATAAAGTAGATTTTAGCGGGGTTGAGTTGCAGCAAAACGCTTTAATCGGTGAGCCTGGAGATTATTATAGACAGCCTTGGTTGTCTGTGGGAGTAATTCGGTTTGCAGCGGTTCAATTGGGTGGTGCGGAAGCACTATTTGATTTGACTCGTGAGTATCTGCAAAAGCTCAATTATACTAACGATCCATACCAAAGAGAACGACTCGGTAGAATGGCGATCGCGATTGAAAGTGGTAATATCTGGTTGCGATCGGCTGCGGATATGGTAGCAGCATATGCACCTGTGTTTGGAGGTTATCCGACGGTTGACAACCCCCAAGCTAGTCAACTCGTCGCTTATGCAAATATGGTGCGGACAACAATTGAACAAATTTGCATCGATGTCATGCAAATGTGTGAACGTTCTGTTGGTACTCGTGGTTTGCTACCACCAAATTCAATGGAACGCATTATCAGGGATTTAACGCTGTATCTGCGTCAACCCGCTTTTGATGCGGCGCTTTCTAGTGTAGGACAGTATGTGTTAGCTGAAACTAAGCCGGCTGATTCACTTTGGTTTAATGAATAATATCCATTAGGATGATTTTCTCACGCAAAGGCGCAAAGGCGCAGAGAAAGATTTTATCTGAGGAATTGTACAATGACCAATAATCTCAAATCCAAAATCCTATGACTGCATCACCGCTAACTAATCCTGATGTTTTGCCTTGTCGGTCTATTAAGGAAATTGCTTATAGTCCGGTGCTAATTGTTGCACCTCATCCTGATGATGAGACGTTAGGGTGTGGTGGTGCGATCGCTCTTTTGCGTTCTCTGAAGTGCGATGTCTGCGTATTGGTTATCAGTGATGGTACACTTTCTCATCCTAATTCCCAGAAGTATCCCGCACCTTTGTTACAGGCATTACGTGAAAGTGAAACGCTGGAAGCTTTGACAATGTTAGGTGTTAATCCTAATGATGTCACCTTTTGCGGAATGCAAGATGGGTCAATTTCAACACAATATAACAGTGCGATCGCAAGTTGTAGTGCTTATTTAACAGAAATTGCGCCGCAAATTATCTTTTTACCGTGGCGGTATGATCCTCATTCAGACCACCGAGCAACTTCAAAGTTAATTCATACCGCTTTGGGTAATTTGGATTTATCACCCCGCATTATTGAATATCCTATCTGGGATTGGGACTTGGCGCAACGGGGAAACTTGATAGAATCGGAAAAAGTAACAAGTTGGCGTCTGGATATTGCTGCGGTGGTGGAGTTGAAACAACAAGCGATCGCTTGTTATCGTTCTCAAATTACTAACTTAATTGATGACGATTCTGAAGGTTTTCGCTTGACACCAGAAATGCTTTTGAATTTTAGCCGTCCTTGGGAAGTTTATTTAGAACAGGAATAAGCGCAAAATTATGAAAAAACGAACCGCAGAGAACGCAGAGGACACGGAGAAATAAGAGGAGCGAGAGAGTTTTTGTGTAAGTCCTATAGAAGTTGAAAATTAAAAACTTTAATGAAACTAGCAATTTTTGATATTGATGGAACGTTGACTAAAACAGATGATGTTGATAGCCAGTGCTTTGTGAAAGCCTTTGCTCTGGAGTTTGGCATTGAAGATATTAACACGAACTGGGCTAGTTATGGACACACAACCGACTCTGGGATAACTTTGCAGATTTTTCAAGAGTTTCTCGAACGTGTTCCAAAAGAAAGTGAATTATCTCGGCTTCAACATCGCTTTGTCGATTTGTTGCAGGAAGAATACACAGCAGATAATACATTGTTTGCGGAAGTAGCTGGAGTTTCTGTAATGTTGCGGAGATTGCGTTCATCAGAAGATTGGGCGATCGCTTTCGCAACAGGAGGATGGTGTGCATCAGCTTCCATGAAGTTGGACAGTGCAAAGCTAGATGTTGGACAATTGCCCACAGCGTCTGCCGATGATGGTATTTCTCGTGAAGATATTGTCAAAACCGCAATATCAAGAGCGAAAGCAGTATATGCTCAATCAGATTTTGAAAAAATTGTTTGTATAGGTGATGGAATTTGGGATGTTTTAACTGCTGTGCAATTACAACTTGCTTTTGTCGGTGTCGCTAGCGGTGAACAAAAAAGAACTTTACAGGATGCGGGAGTTGAGCAGATTATCGAAGACTTTGTAAACTTTGATAACTTTGTCGAAGCTTTGAACACTGCAAGCATCCTCAAGCCAGAAAAATTATTAGAGGTACAAAAGCGATCACGAAGTGACTCTGAAAGAGTATCGCTTCCCCCAAGTTATTTTGAAGCTCTTTACGGTACTAATCCCGACCCGTGGAAGTTTGAAACCAGCGAATACGAAGCTAAGAAATATGCTGCCACAATCGCTGCTTTACCCAAACGCTATAAGTCTGCTTTTGAAATTGGCGGTTCAATTGGCGTTTTAACTGAGAAGCTAGCTTCTAAATGTGACTCGCTGCTCTCAATTGAGGTATCAAAGTTAGCTCAAGAAAAAGCAATTCAACGCTGCCAACACTTAAAGCAGGTAAGGTTTCAAATAATGCGTTTACCAGAACAATATCCTGAGGAAATGTTTGATTTAGTTTTGGTGTCAGAAGTTGGTTATTACTGGTGTTGGGAAGACTTGCAAAAAGCCAAGCAGTGCATTGTAGAACACTTAGAATCGGGGGGACATCTGCTTTTAGTTCACTGGACACAATATGCGCGTGATTATCCCTTAAATGGTGATCAAGTTCACGATTCATTTATGGAGTTAACCCCGACTAAATTACGGCATTTAAAAGGTCAACGCGAGGAACAATATCGGCTTGATTTATTTGAGCGGGTGTGATTTACCATCTTTGTTTTGTTGCCTGCAACTTCGTATTAGTCGTCAGCGTTTCCTTGTGACAAATACAAAGACTCTACTGTTACTTCTTCTTTACCTAAAAGTGTTGCTTGAGAGGAACGTCCTACTTCGATTTCAATCTTCTTAAGATTTAATGTTGACGGTAATTCATTACCGAAAGTTTTGTTTCCTCGTTTGCCATCATAACTAACTGCAAACGATATTTCCTTGCGGTTTAGATATTCGAGAGCTAGAACAAAATCATCAAATTGAATTCCCGAATAATATCTCGAATCTCTATTACCACATACACCTTGATAGGGAGGATCTATATATATAAAATCATTCTTCCCTACTTCAGCTAAAACATCTCTGTAATCCCAGCTTGTAAAGGTACATTTCCCCTTAAGAAGTCTAGAAACTCCTTCTATATTTTTTCGCATCTTTTCAGGTTGAGTTCCTTTTCGTCTTTTGTCTGGACTTTGATTAAAGAGTCCAAGAGAGTTATACCGAACTGCTCCTTTTACACATCGAGCCAGCAAGTAGAGAAAAAGACTCGGATCGTTAGTGCTATTAAACTTTTCTCTTACTTGATAATAATGCTCTACATTACTTTGCTGTTGATACCATATATGTGTGTATGAATCTGCTATTTCCTCTGGTTTTTCCACTATCAAATTTAGGAGTTCAACCAGCGGCTTATTTAAATCGTTAATCCAAAAAAATTGAGAAATGTGTCTTGCAGAAGCTGCAATACTAATTGCAGCAGTTCCTGCAAATGGCTCGACTAACCTTTCGACTTTATTAGGTAAAAATCTCAGAATTTCTGAAGCAAGATTTCTCTTACTTCCTTGATATTGAATCTGATGTGGGAGACTAGCCATCTCATTTAATAACAAATGCTCTGGTTTAGCTTACCACGAGAATTAATACGGCTAACTTGTTTTTGTTTTCGTCTTACTCTAACTTCATGAAACTATTGTAACATCTTGCACATCTTTAAAAAGCGTAGGTCGGCACTTGATTTGCGTCTTTGTTGTGACTTCGACGCAAACTTTGTAGACGCAATCGTAAGTCGCTAATTGCTGTTTGAATTTCCACGTTTTGCCAACGCTGCGTCCAAATTCCTTCTTCTTTTGAACGTTGTTCAACTCGCTCAAATAACAGACCAAAAGTGTATGGTTGTTTTAATTCTTGCACAAGCCATTGTGCGGAAACTCCTAAAGTATCAGCTAACGGTGCTAATTGCATATGAGTTGGCATCTTTCCGTTAAGAACAGAAAACCAAATGCTTCTTAACTGATGACGCGCTGAATAACGAGTTTCAATAGCTGCTGCTGATTCTACCAAAAATGCTTGCTTTTGTCGTCCCATTATTGCCCATTCATTCAACTGATTTGCTAAACCAACGTCGGTGCGTCCGGTTTGTCTGGCAGAAGTTTCTACCCGCACTCTTGGACTGTGGCGAAAACGGGCATTTACCCGCATCAAAGCATGATAAAATGCAACATCTTCAGGTGTTCGCACGGCTGGTAAACCACCAGCGATCGCGTACATCTGTGCAGTTACTGCTAAACTTGCGCCATAGTGTTGATAGTGTCGCGGAAAGCTATCATAAGGATCGGGATCGAGGTAACTTTCTAACTCTGCAATCAAGTAGCGGTAGCCGACTTCCCGTAGATGACAAGCTTTGGCATAGGAATCTAAAGTTGCGCGATCGCTCTCAAGCGTAATAATTCTTCCTCCCACCGCATCCGCACCGCAATTAATTTCATACAGCGTCGCAGCAATCCAAGTCTCGCTTACCTGGGAATCGCCATCGGTAGAAGCAATTACTCCCCCTTTGCGTCCTATACTTATCAAGCGACGATAAGCTTCATCCATCAAAATCTGTCGGACTCGACCAATATAAGCTTCATTTGCAGATAGAGTTTTTTCAACTATATGCAGTACTAAATCTGGATTAGCTTGAGCAAAATTCCGGGCGATCGCTGCTGAATCATCACTACAATTATTCAGTAGCAAAATTATTTCATAGCGCCTAAAATCTAAGCGCTGTCCTTGCAAATCTACCTGATGTGCTAAAGCCGAAAGTGTTGCTGACAAAGTTTCGGCTTCATTGCGAGCTGGAACAATCACGGAGACTTCACATTGCGGTAAGGGTACCTTTTCAACTAAAGCCGGGGTATCGTCGTCAAGTTGTGTAGCTGGATCAGCAAATAACTGCAAACTCTTACTTTCCTTAAAGAGCATTTTTCCATCTCCAGCAAAACAGATAGAGCGTATTCATCCAAAATTTATTTTCACTTTTATCAACTTATTTTGTAATTTTCATCAATTGTTTTTAATCCATCTCTAGCCAGATCAATACTGATTTAAACTCTATCAATAGATGCAATCAGTTACTTTTGGGGATTATCGTTGCAGAAAATAGCCGACACCCAAGAAGGGTGTGGCGTTGTGCGTACAAAGTCCGCAGAACATCGCTGACTTAAAATCTGTTAGGCTGGATCGGCACACGAGTGTTCGTCTAGCCTGTGGGCTAGGCGTATATTCGCAAAAACGAAAAAATCATAATCGCAATACGAAAAAAAAGACAAAATCTTGATGTTTTTTGTCTTTGTAGTAAGAACAAAACATCAGCTAAAATACATAAGCCTAACTCCGCGCCTTTCGTAGAGACGTTCCGGCGGAACGTCTCTACCTAAGTTTGCGCCCCCTACAAGGGTGCTTAATCCAAGCGTCCCTGCTAACTCCTAACTCCTAACTCTTTTTAATTATGGGCAACACTTTTGGGCATCTATTTCGCATTACTACTTTTGGCGAGTCTCACGGCGGCGGTGTGGGAGTTATAATTGATGGTTGTCCACCCCGACTAGAAATTTCTGCTGAAGAAATTCAAGTAGAATTAGATAGAAGGCGTCCGGGACAAAGTAAAATTACAACACCTCGCAAAGAAGAGGATAAATGCGAAATTCTCTCTGGAGTGTTTGAGGGTAAAACTTTAGGAACACCAATCTCAATTTTGGTGCGGAACAAAGATGCCCGTTCTCAAGATTACGACGAGATGCAACAAAAGTATCGCCCTTCTCATGCCGATGCCACGTATGATGCAAAATATGGTATACGTAATTGGCAAGGTGGCGGTAGATCGTCGGCGCGTGAGACAATTGGCAGAGTCGCAGCAGGTGCGATCGCTAAAAAAATTCTTCGTCAAGTCGCTAATGTGGAAGTTATCGGTTACGTCAAGCGCATCAAAGATTTAGAAGGTGCGATCAATACAAATACCGTCACTTTAGAACAAGTTGAAAGTAACATCGTCCGCTGTCCCGATGCTGAATGTGCAGAACGGATGATTTCATTAATTGAAGCGATCGGCAAGCAAGGCGATTCTATCGGTGGTGTGGTAGAATGTGTAGCGCGAAATGTGCCCAAAGGTTTAGGTGTTCCAGTTTTCGATAAATTAGAAGCAGATATTGCCAAAGGTGTGATGTCTCTCCCCGCTAGTAAAGGCTTTGAAATTGGTTCAGGTTTCGCGGGGACGCTGTTAACTGGAATTGAACATAACGACGAATATTATATTGATGAAAACGGTGAAATTCGCACTGTAACTAACCGTTCTGGGGGAATTCAAGGCGGAATTTCCAACGGTGAAAATATTATTTTACGAGTAGCATTTAAGCCGACAGCCACCATTAGAAAAGAGCAGAAGACGGTGACTAATGAAGGTGAAGAAACCCTATTAGCCGCCAAAGGAAGGCACGATCCTTGCGTTTTACCGCGTGCTGTGCCGATGGTAGAAGCGATGGTTGCTTTAGTGCTGTGCGATCATTTATTGCGGCAGCAGGGACAGTGTACAGTGTTGTAGGTAACACGCAGTTTTTTTAAAGAAAGTTTCTCTTTTGTGGGGTGGTAATTTTGCCATCCCGATTTTTCATAAGTGTTGCTATAGTGGCAAATGACACAAAATAAACAGTGTTATCACTGCTTTTATCAACATGGAAAAAGAGTCTGAAAATCGTTTAAAACACTTTGCTGTTCTCAAGTCCAAGTACCAAGCGACTAACTATCAAGATTCATCACCTGAGAGTCTTCTGTATCTCATCTTGCGAAAAGTTGACTTAGGAATTGAACTAACTGAATTAGAGTTTGATTGGTTGAGAAAGCAAGAACTTTGTGAAACACTTGAAATTATCTGGCTGGAACAACGTAGAACAGAAGAAGCTAAAAGACTAGAAGCTGACTTTTCCTATCTTAAAACTAAGTATAAAGTCCCTAAACACTGTGATTTATCACTAACCAGTTTTCTATATCCAATACTTTGGAAACTAAAAGCAGAAAACCAGTTAAGTGATTCAGAAATAAAATTATTAAAAGATAATAATTTGGATAAAACGGTCGATATCGTTGAGGAAATAAAAAGATTTAATACGCTAAAGGCAAAGTACCAAGCTACTAAACATCAAGATTCATCTCCCAATAGTCCACTATATCAAATATTAAAAAAACTTGAGATAAAAGAACGGTTAAGCGATGAAGAAGCGAACTGGCTATTGAATCAAGAACTTTTGGAAACTTGGGAAATTTTTCTACAACAAGAAGCAGCAAGAGAGGCTGAATTTGCAAATTTGAAAACGAAGTACCAAGTAAATAAACAGTTGGATTCAGTTGCTGAACTTCGTCTTTACAGCATTTTGCAAAAACTTGATGCAGACAAAAAGCTAATTGTTTCCGAAATTTACTGGCTGGAACAGCACGAACTTAGGGAAACAATTGTCAT
This sequence comes from Nostocales cyanobacterium PMM_0081, assembly GCA_949127805.1. Taxonomy (GTDB): domain Bacteria; phylum Cyanobacteriota; class Cyanobacteriia; order Cyanobacteriales; family Nostocaceae; genus Hassallia. The sequence continues at coordinate 5,468 of CASBQC010000051.1, read as the reverse complement.
TGCTAATGAAATCGAACAAAAGCGAGAATTTGCTGCATTTAAAGCCAAGTATAAAGCAACCCAAGATGAGGATTCATCTATTTCAAGTCATTTGTACAAAGTTCTCAAAAGACTTGATTTGGAAAATTATCTGAGTCAGCAGGATATCAATTTTCTCAAAAAGCGTAAATTGAGTGAAACGATTGCGATCGCTAACGAAAAATATGCTTATAATTTGAGATTTAAGGTAGAATCAGGAGAATTGTTGAGTGAGGCAGAGATTGACTGGCTAAAACAGAATCAACGTGAAGATATCATTACTTTTGCCAAACAAAAGCATTTTGCAACTCTCAAGAGAAAGTATGCACTTGTAGATCCTGGAAATCAATTACCGTTGGAACCCTTATACACAATAATGCTAAAACTGGAGAAAAAAGAGCGGCTCGATCCTCTCTTAGTTGTTCAGCTTATAGAAAAGAAACTTTTCTCTAGTGACGGAAAAATAGCTATTGCACATTACAAACTCGAAGCCGATTTTTATGAACAGGAATTTCAACGCACTGGACATAAATGGCATATCCCTACTGCCAGTAGTTATTTTAGAAAAGCAGATGAACCAGAACGCTCATTACAACTAACTAATCTAGACTTAACCAGTATCCACGAAAGCAATCTCAAGTCAGCTATTTTAGTTACTAGAGGTGCAGCTTTCAGAGATATTGTTGATTTAGTTAATGCAGAAAAATGTGCAAAAAAAGCCATTGAATATCATCCTCAAAGTTATCAACCTTACACTTTACTGGGAGCGATTTACTATGATAAAGGTGAATATTCAACAGGAGATTATTGGTTTGCAGAAGCAATAAAACGTGGTGCGAAAACCGAGGATATAGATGATGAAATCAAGCGAGTACTCCGGAGTACAAAAGATGAGAATAAACGACAGGATGCAGTGAATTACTTACTAAACAAAGATTCACAGCGATATACTTGGGCTAAGTCTTATCTTAAAAAGCCAAAATAGAAGGCTTGAATCTCAAGTAAAATAACCAGTAGATTTTACTTGAGTCAAATCTACTGTAATGTCGGGTAGTGCGTTAAAGGGTTGCAGAATAATGGATTATATTACAATTTTAGGATTAGTCGCCGCTACATTAACAACATTTTCATTCATCCCGCAGATGATAAAAACATGGCAAAGTAAATCAGCCAAAGATGTTTCATTTGTCATGCTGATTACTTTCAATATTGGCATTTTTTTATGGCTAATCTACGGAATATGTCTACAAGCGTTACCGATTATTCTCGCAAACGGGGTGACATTATTTTTTAATATCATAATTCTATGGCTTAAAATTAAATATAGATGAACCTCTTGTCATTACCAACATTCTTAAAGAAGCTGAATGCCTCTAAACGTTTTGTCCAGCCTCAGACTTAAGTAGTATCGGCTAATAGCATAAGTCCGTTGAAACGGACTATTAAATGAATTGAGTCGGATTTATCCGACTTTAGCTATGAGACTGGGACTTTAATCCCAGGCAGTTGCAGCTGATAAACCAGGATTTAAATATGTTGGTAAAATAATCAGGCGGACTTAAAAGAACTCAATAAAATGGGTTTTATCTGTGTATATGCGAATTATATTCGCCATAATTTTTACAATTAATCCCTAAAAAACAACTGTGACATCATCTGTATTCGCTGCTGAACGCCTTTTATTTACTCCTGCAACCCCCGACAACGACGCTATCCCGACAATTTTCGCTTTCCCCAATGAATACACTGTGGGTATCACCAGCCTCGGCTATCAGGTAGTATGGGCTACTTTGGCTATGCGTGATGATGTCCAAGTAAGTCGCTTGTTTACCGACACTCACGAACAACTTCCGAGAAAACCAGAATTAGTCGGCTTTTCGATGTCGTGGGAACTCGATTATGTGAATATTTTAAATCTGCTGGAATCTTTAGAAATTCCGATTAAGGCAGATATTCGTGATAATAATCATCCGATAGTTTTTGGTGGGGGTCCCGTTCTCACAGCTAACCCCGAACCTTTTGCCGATTTCTTTGATGTAATTTTACTCGGAGATGGTGAAGATTTATTGGGCAATTTTATTAACGCTTACAAAGAAGTTAGAAACGCTTCTAGACAAATCCAATTAAAAGCACTTGCACAAGTACCAGGCATTTATGTTCCTAGTTTGTATGAGGTTGAATATCACACATTAGATGGTGCTATCAAATCAATTCAACCAATCTCCCCAGAAACTCCCGCAATAGTCCAAAAGCAAACTTATCGGGGAAATGTTCTCTCAGCTTCAACTGTCGTCACCGAAAAAGCAGCTTGGGAAAATATTTATATGGTGGAAGTGGTGAGAAGTTGCCCAGAAATGTGTCGCTTCTGTTTAGCAAGTTATCTCACTTTACCTTTTAGAACTGCGAGTATTGAAGAATCTTTAATTCCCGCAATCGAAAGAGGTTTAGCTGTCACAAATCGGTTAGGATTATTAGGAGCTTCAGTAACTCAGCATCCCGAATTTGAAACGTTACTCGATTATATTAGTCAGCCAAAATATGACGATGTGCGCCTAAATATTGCCTCGGTGCGAACTAATACAGTAACTGTCAAATTAGCCCAAACTTTAGCGAAACGAGACACGCGATCGCTCACCATTGCCATAGAAAGCGGTTCCGAAAAATTACGCGAAATCATTAACAAAAAGCTGCATAATGATGAAATCATCCAAGCTGCGGTAAATGCCAAAGCTGGCGGATTATCTAGTTTAAAACTTTACGGCATGGCAGGAATTCCCGGCGAAGAATCAGAAGATTTAGATCAAACTGTAACAATAATGCGTGCTGTCAAAAAAGCGGCACCAGGACTGCGGTTAACACTAGGATGCAGCACCTTTGTACCCAAGGCACACACGCCATTTCAATGGTTTGGAGTAAATCGCCAAGCCGAGAAGCGGTTGCAATTTTTACAAAAACAACTTAAACCCCAGGGAATAGATTTTCGCCCCGAAAGTTACAATTGGTCAATAATTCAAGCATTGTTATCGAGAGGCGATCGCCGACTTTCTCAGCTTTTACAACTAACTCGCAACTTTGGCGATTCTTTAGGCAGTTACAAACGCGCTTTCAAACAACTCAAAGGACAAATTCCCGACTTAGATTTTTACGTTCACGCCGATTGGTCAACAGAACAAATATTACCCTGGAGTCACTTGCAAGGACCCTTACCACAGTCTACACTAATTAAGCATTTAGCTGATGCCACAAGTAAATTTAACTCATCGCCAAAGGAATTACAGCCATTAAACTTATAAATTTTATTGAACGTTGCTGAATTAAGACATGAAATCCCTAACTCATCAGACATAGGAGTAGAAATTAATTATGCGTTGCCCGAAACCCTTGATTAGACGTAGCAGTGCTACGTCTCTACGTCTTTTCTACCAGATGTCTATCGTAAAGACGTTCCGACGGAACGTCTCTACCGTCAGGAAAAATTTTGAAATTAAAATGCAAACAACATCCGAATTTTACTGCGCTTATTGTGGCGAACCAAACGTAACCTTTGTAGACTTGAGTGCAGGAGGACAGCAATCTTATATAGAAGATTGTCAAGTTTGCTGTCGTCCAAACATTTTATATCTGCGGGTGGATGAAGAAACTTTAGATATAGAAATTGAGACAGAATACGAAGGTTGAAATTTAGGTTTTTCTGTCAATGCTTCACTTTAAACATTCTTCAATAATTAATGCACCCGTAGAAGTTGTTTGGAAATTTCACGAAAGACCAGATATCTTACAACTTCTTACCCCACCTTGGCAACCAGTGCAAGTTATGCGTCGTGAGGGGGGACTTGGCATCGGTGCGATTACCGAATTTCGCCTTTTCTTAGGATTATTACCTTTAACTTGGTTAGCGCGTCACACCGAATGTGAAGAATATCGACTATTTACCGACGAACAGATATCAGGTCCATTTGAATCTTGGGTGCATCGACATCAATTTGAACCGGAAAATGGCAAAACTAAATTAACTGATGCGATCGCCTTTTCAATGCCAGGTGGCGGATCTGTAGAATTTTTTAGCGGTTGGCTAGTGCAAGCACAACTAGAAGCTATGTTTAGCTACCGCCATTATGTAACTAAACGCGAGTGCGAGTCAAGTTAAGAAAATATACTTAACAGTAAAAACACGTAAAAAGAACTTTTCTTAAAGAATATATGAGCGCTCAAGATATCTACTTGTCCTGAGCCTCTTTTTTATACGATAATAAAAAGACTTTTTCTACCGTTATCTTACTGAAATTTCACGCCATTAACTAATTAATGGCGAGGGTGAATTTACTGATTCAAACTTGAACTACATGAATTTTTTACAACCAGGGTTCAATTACAAAAGTACTTTCAAGTTAGCTTTACTGAGTGCTACTTCATTATTTTTACTTACACCATCGGTAAAAGCCGTATCCGCAAACAACTCAGAACAATTGATTCCACAGCCACAGCAGATTTGTCCAACATTAAAATTACTACCCAAGCGCAGTTTCGATACGGCTAAATATTCTGTATATATTTGCCGAGGTGATAATAACAATGCGCTGGGGTATTACGTGCGTATTTCTAAAACAGATAATAGTAAAATCACCGTACCTATAACTAGCACAACAGGTGAAACTTATATTGCTACCAAGGGAGAAATAGCATACGCTGTTACCCCATATGAACTGCAAGTAATAAAAAATCGGCGTGTTGTTCTCAAAGAAAGAGTGAATAATGCGATCGCAGGTGACGGTCAACCTCTAGCTAAAGGTTGTCCCGAAGGTGAAAATATCTTTGGTGAAGCCGAAACCAAAAGCTTTATTGTTTATATTTGCGGCAGCAATCTTCCCACAAACTACATCGCTATAACTAGAAGTGGCAATCGCCGCATCGCAGTCGCACTCTCTAGCTATAATTCTAAAGGCGCACCTGAAGCCAGTCAATATATTGCAGTTAACGGTGATATCCGTTATATTCTCACCCGAAAAGTGCTAAGAATTTCTGACAATGGTCAAACTATAATCAAAGAAAAAGTCCTGCGTTGGAATTAAAAGACACATTAGACATAGGAGTAGAAATTAATTATGCGTTGTCCGAAACCCTTGATTAGACGTAGCATGCTACGTCTCTACATTCTTTTTCCCCCTACTCCCTCTTTTTGTCAAATTGGGATGCTCCGTCAAAATGAGTACTTTTTCCCGATAATTTATGGTATAATTACGTGTCATTACCTATCTAAGTAGAACGGCTTAAATAATTCACCTTACGTCCGAAGCGAATGAAACGAAGTGTAATCAGACAATTCCCTTGCGGTTTGGCTGATTTTACATGACTTTACATAGTTAGCTTTCTTTCCACCGACTTACTTAGTTGCTGACAATAAATTAAGTATAATAGCTAGATTTTTTGTATTTAGAGGTAAAAAATGTTCG
>CASBQC010000050.1 GCA_949127805.1 Nostocales cyanobacterium PMM_0081 | reverse complement strand
CTCTCAAAGACTCATCGTTCACTCTCAAAGACTCATCGTTCACTCTCAAAGACTCATCGTTCACTCTCAAAGACTCATCGTTCACTCTCAGAGACTCGTCGTTCACTCTCAAAGACTCATCGTTCACTCTCAGAGACTCGTCGTTGAGCTTGTGAGACTCATCGTTGAGCTTGTGAGACTCATCGTTGAGCTTCAGAGACTCGAATATAGCGCTTTTTGTTTGTATACAATACAATCTGACCTCTCTCCAAACCTCTCTCCTGCAAGGAGAGAGGCTTTGATGCTTACTCCCCTTCCCTCTCTTCGAGACGCTACGCGAACGCAGGGAAGGGGTTGGGGGTTAGGTCTTTATTGGACTCAACTGGAAACGCCATAATATAGAATTTATCGTATGTTCGCTTTTTGAAAGACTTGCTCAACACTAAATTCTAATCCCGCAAACAGGGAATCTGTAAGCAATTCCTCACCCATATAAGTCTGCGGCGCCGCATCTGGATAAAAAACAGTGATGGTTCTCGCTTTACTATCTACCACCCAAACCCGCAGCACCTTAGCATCTAAATAGTCTTTTGCTTTCGCTGCCATTTGTCCAAAGGTTTGTCCTGGGGAAATAATTTCAATCACCAAATCAGGTGGAACAGAACACGCTCCGTCTTCATCCCAATCGGCGGGTAAACGTTCATTAGAAATGTACAATAAATCAGGTGTCGGTACCCAATTTTTACCACGACGGGTTAATGTGATTGCTAATTCTGGACAAACTTGACCTTTTCCCTCACACCAATCATCAATTAGGTACAGAAAGGCACGAGTAAGTTTTGAGTGAAATTTTTTCGGGGACATCTTCGGAATTGCTTGTCCATTAACGAGTTCGTAGGTGATATCTCCCTCACCTGGGGGAAGATTCAAAAACTCTTGCAAGGTGAGTTGATGGTTAGCTGAGAGTATCATGACACAAATCGGCTGGGGATTAGTTTTAATTGTAATGTGCTTAAAACTGATATTTTGCAGCAGTGCCAGTAACCACCAAGGGTTATAAACCCTTGGCTCATAGCGAAAGTCCTCTGAAGAGGACTAAACTTTATTTGGGGCATTAATTTTACTCCATTTTAATGGAATGCGCGCTATTAGCCTGGAAATTGATTTCCAGGCGGGCGATCGCTAACTTTGCATTTTCCGCAACACAGCTGTGATAATATCGGATGGTACTTCATCAGTCACCGTCACTACACCAAGCTGCGTTGGCAAAACAAACCTAACTTTACCGTCTTTGACTTTTTTATCGGTTTGCAACGCCTCAATTATCGCTTCTATATCCACCCCATCGGGTAATTTTGTCGGTAAACCGGCTTTTGCAATCAAAGCATCTTGCCTTTGTGTATCTTCTTTTTCCCACATTCCCAATTCCGCAGCAATCTGCCCTGCTGCTACCATGCCAATAGCCACAGCTTCACCGTGATTTACTAAACGATAACCTGTCAAGCTTTCTACAGCGTGTCCGATGGTGTGTCCGTAGTTAAGAATAGCCCGCAGTCCGGCTTCTTTTTCGTCTTTGCTGACAACATCAGCCTTAGCTTGACAAGAACGAGTTAAAATGCTGTCGATTAATTCTGGCTTGACGTAGCGGTGTTGGTTTAGGTTCTTACTCGCTTCCATTTCCGCGAACAATTCAGCATCCCAAATCACACCGTACTTGATAACCTCTGCCATTCCTGCACGGAACTCTCGCATGGGTAGGGTTTTCAGCACTTCTGGATCGATTAAAACCAAACGCGGTTGATGAAAGGCACCAATCAAGTTTTTCCCTAGGGGATGATTTACGCCAGTTTTGCCACCGATCGCCGAATCTACCATTGCTAAAAGTGTAGTCGGCACTTGTACAACGTTAATCCCCCTGAGCCATGTAGCAGCCGCGAAGCCTGTCATATCACCAACAACGCCTCCCCCCAAAGCCACCATTGTTGAGGAGCGTTCTAGGCGATTTTCTAGGGCGGTATCGTAGAGTTTTTGGATGGAGTTGAGGTTTTTGTAGCGTTCACCTGGTGCAAGGGTGCAACTGACAACTTCAAAATTAGCAGCTTTTAAAGAAGCGATCGCTCTTTCGCCATAATGATTAAAAATCGTCGGGTTAGAAACTAGCAGTATTTTCTTGCCTAGCTGCAAACTGCTCATTTGTTCGCCGAGATTATCTAGACTACCAGATGCGATCGCAATCTCATAAGACTGCTCCGGTAAATTTACATTAATACGGTCCATCACTAAACCCACCTCTGCCCTATTTTATCGCATTCTACGCAGGTGGAGACAAGAAAACAAGGGGGAAAAGTGATTAATAGCTCTTGACTAATGCTTGAATAGATATTAGTGAAGTCTTATGGAGAAAGGTAAATGTTTGCTTTGATATCTTATATTGGCTTTTTAGCTTTGTTCTTTGGTTTGGCTGTTGGTCTGCTGTTTGGTCTGCGTAGCGCGAAGATTATTTAATTAATAGACATCTCCCCAAAAAACGTAGAGACGTTACGAAAGGAACGTCTCTACAAGGGTTTCGGGTAACGCATAATTAAATTCTGGAGATGTCTATTAGACATAGAAAGTGAAAATTAACTGTGCGTTGTCCGAAACCTTTGTGGAGAGACGTAGCACTGCTACGTCTCTACATCTTGGATCATTGATTTATTGGAACACTCTTAATAACAGCTTCAGTTTTAGAAGGACGCATTTCTAAACCGAGTAAATTCAGCATTTCTTGGTCAGCGTTGTATTCTGGGCAAGGAGTGGTAACGGTTAACATGTGTCCGTCGTCGCTGGAAAAGATGGAATTTGCCCCTGCCATGAAGCAGAAGGCTTGCTCAACTTGAGAAAGTCTTGCCCTACCTGCACTGAGGCGGACGTCAGAAGCTGGCATTAAAATACGAGCTGTGGCAATCATTCGCACGACATCCCAAATGGGGACATCAGGTTGATTTTCTAATGGTGTACCTGGAACTTGGGAGAGAATATTAATTGGCACGGACTCTGGATGTGGTTGTAGTGTTGCCAGAGTGTGTAACATGGAAATGCGATCGCTATAAGTTTCCCCTAAACCGAGTATACCGCCAGAACATACAGTTACATTTGTCGAGCGGACATTATCGATTGTTGAGAGGCGATCGCTATAAGTCCTGGTTGTAATGATAGTGTTGTAATATTCTGCTGACGTATCCAAGTTATGGTTATAGGCATACAGTCCGGCATTTTCTAACCGCTTTGCCTGAGATTCACTCAGCATCCCCAAAGTGCAGCACACCTCTAAACCTAATGCTGTCACCTCTTTAACCATTTCCAATACGTCTTCAAATTGCGAGTTGTCGCGTACTTCTCGCCAAGCTGCACCCATACACACACGACTAATACCACTTTCTTTGGCTTTTTGGGCGATATTAAGTACTGTTTCTTTTTCTAAAAGTGCTTCTGGCTTAACTGCTGTTTTGTAGCGAGAAGATTGAGCGCAGTAGCTACAATCTTCTGGACAAGCTCCTGTTTTAATCGAAATTAGCTTGCAAACTTGAATTTTTGTTGAGTCATGATATTCACGATGCACGCTAGCAGCTTGATAAATAAGCTCTAGCAATGGCGTATTATATACCGTCCAAATCTCTGAAGAGTCCCAATCATAGCGTATTCTACTCACCGACATCACTATCCTTGTTGTAGAGTGGATTTATCAGAAGTTTTTTTGTTCCGGAATCTCCAAAGCTCCAGTAAAGCGTTTGGGCAAAGTCAACTGAAGTATGAAGTATCAAGTATGAAGTATGAAAGTAAGAAAAGAATTTTTTCTTTTTTATACTTTATCCTTCATACTTCAGATCATCCTTTACACTTCATACTTATGAAGTCAATGGAAATGCTGCTGAGGTTCGCTTACCACCGTTCCTGCTGAATCTTTCCGCTGTACATATCAGACATCAGCTTATCACTTTTGGGTATGGGGCAATGGGGAGAGTTCTTGGGATGGGGG
>CASBQC010000049.1 GCA_949127805.1 Nostocales cyanobacterium PMM_0081 | reverse complement strand
GAATTAGTTAATCTTTGAGATTTTCACTTGCCAATCAAGTTTTTTCAATCAGGGGACAAATTGTATCTTCTGGCTTGATTGGTAAACTTTCCCATCCTGATAATACTCCTTTTAATTCGCCTCGCAGAGTTAACAATTGTTCTATTTGGTGGTCAATGTCTGATATTTTATCTTCGAGCTTTTCTTGAATGCGATCGCACGCTGATTTCCCACCATCATATACTTCCAAGATTTCACCAATTTCTTCCAAACTCAGCCCCAACTTTTGAGCGCGTTTAATAAATGATAACCGGGTCAGTACATCTGCGGAAAATTGCCGAAAGTTTCCCTCGGTTCGTCCAGATGACTTGAGTAGACCGAGGCTTTCATAATAGCGAATCGTCCTAATCGGAACTTTGCTTTTGGCTGTTACCTGACCAATTAACAGCAGTTGATTATCTTTAGTTAGCACGGTAGATTTCTCAACTTATCTCATACTACAGATAGATAAAAATAAAGTTGAAATATGAGTTTTCACATCCCTAGCCTTCAGATTAAAGTCTGAGGCTAAACAAACAAAGTCTGCCTACGCGGACTACTGATAATTAGGCTTCCCCATCCTGGGATAATTTCATACTTCATACTTCATATTTCAGCTTTCACTTGACTCTCCACCTAACTAGAGATTTTACAATAGTTTTAGTAAAGCTGACATTCGTAGGGTATTTTAATCTAGTTTAACACACTGAAATAATTGGAATCATGATAAATGCGTAAATGCCTTTCCACCCTACGACTTAGGCATTGTGGATTTTGAATTGTTGAATATGGATACCCTCACACTGAAACTTAGAGGTATGAGTTGTGCTTCTTGCGCTAAAAGAATCGAAAAAACGATTCTTTCCGTTACAGGTGTAAGTAAATGTAGCGTCAACTTTGGTGCAGAACAAGCCTTAGTTAAATATAATCCCCGCAAAACTAATTTAAAGCAAATTCAAGAAGCTGTAGAGGAAGCAGGATACTCGGCTTATTCTCTACAAGATGAAGACATGATGACTGGGGAAGATGATGCCGAAAAAGCTGTTCGTCTTGCCGAATTACGCAACTTGAAAATTAAGCTAGTAGTTGCAGCAGTAATTAGTATTTTACTAATAATTGGTTCGCTGCCAATGATGATTGGCTTACATTTACCTTTTATTCCTGCATGGTTGCATAATCCTTGGTTCCAATTAATTTTAACTACACCTGTACAATTTTGGTGTGGTTATAAGTTCTATATCAATAGCTGGAAAGCTTTGAAAAGCCGTTCCGCAACGATGGACACGCTAATTGTTTTGGGTACAAGTGCAGCTTATTTCTATTCTTTGTTTGTGACGATTTTTCCCCACTTTTTTGTCAATCAAGGCTTGATGCCAGAGGTTTATTATGAAACAGCAGCGGTAGTTATTACCTTAATATCTTTAGGACAGTTGTTAGAAAGTCGCGCTAGGGGGCAAACTTCTGAGGCAATTCGTCAACTTATCGGCTTGCAAGCTAGAGATGCGAGAGTAATTCGCGGTGGCAAGGAAATTGATATTCCCATTCAAGAAGTGAGAATTGATGATGTAATTTTAGTGCGTCCGGGTGAAAAGATTCCCGTTGATGGCGAAGTTATTGAAGGTAATTCTACGGTTGATGAATCGATGGTAACTGGTGAAAGTTTGCCTAATAAAAAACTACCAGGTGATGAAGTAATTGGAGCGACAATTAATAAAACAGGTAGCTTTAAATTCCGGGCAACACGAATCGGCAAAGATACGTTTTTGGCGCAAATTGTTCAACTCGTACAACAAGCGCAAGGAAGTAGCGCACCAATTCAAAGATTAGCAGACCAGGTGACTGGATGGTTTGTACCAGCAGTGATTATTATTGCTATTCTTACCTTCATTATTTGGTTTAGTGTCACAGGTAATTTGAGTTTATCTTTAATTACCACCGTTGGCGTGTTAATTATCGCTTGTCCTTGTGCTTTGGGTTTGGCTACACCAACTTCGGTGATGGTAGGAACTGGGAAAGGTGCAGAAAATGGCATCTTAATTAAGGATGCGGCAAGTTTAGAAATGGCGCACAAAATTAAAACGATTGTGTTGGATAAAACCGGGACTTTGACTGAGGGAAAACCGACTGTTACCGACTTTGTAACTGTTAATGGGACTGCGAATAATAATGAAATAAAGCTTTTGCAGTTAGTCGCAGCGGTGGAACGTAATTCTGAACATCCTTTAGCTGAGGCTATTGTGAATTATGCGCGATCGCAACAAGTTAATTTTCCCGAAGCTGAGAATTTTCAAGCGATCGCCGGTAGCGGTGTGCAAGGTGTTGTGGGAAATCAGCTAGTACAAATCGGTACACAGCGCTGGTTGGAAGAATTAAGTATTAATACAAGTTATTTTCAGCAGTACAAAGCCACCTGGGAAGCCGCTGGTAAAACAGTGGTCTGGATTGCTGTTGATGGCAAAATACAAGGGTTGATGGGCATTGCTGATGCCTTAAAACCTTCATCACAAGAAGCGGTGAAAGCACTACAAAAGATGGGTTTAGAAGTGGTGATGCTTACCGGAGATAACCGAAAAACAGCAGAAGCGATCGCTTCTCAAGTTAATATCAATAGCATCTTTGCCGAAGTCCGACCAGATGAAAAAGTAGCGGTGATTAAGTCGTTGCAAGGAGAGAGGGGGAGAAATCTCAATCCAAAATCCAAAATCCAAAATCTAAAATCTCTCGTCGCAATGGTGGGTGATGGTATAAATGATGCACCGGCGCTAGCTCAAGCTGATGTGGGGTTTGCGATTGGGACGGGAACAGATATAGCGATCGCTGCTAGTGACATTACTTTAATTTCGGGAGATTTGCAAGGCATTGTCACGGCAATAAAACTTAGTCGCGCTACCATCCGCAACATCCGGCAAAATCTCTTCTTTGCTTTTATCTACAACGTCGCGGGTATTCCTATCGCTGCTGGGGTTTTCTATCCTATCTTTGGATGGTTACTCAACCCAATGATTGCCGGGGGTGCAATGGCATTTAGTTCTGTGTTTGTCGTAACTAATGCTTTACGCTTGCGGAATTTTCGTAATTAATCCTAGAAGTGAAAAAATGCGCCCTCACCCTTCCAGATTCAGCAACGCCAGCAAATTATAGCGGTTTCCATTTGAGTGCAATACACAATCTTACTCCCCTTCCCTACTAGGGAAGGGGTTGGGGGTTAGGTTAGTGTATTGGACGCAACCGAGAACCGCTATAATTTGCGTTGATGCGTTGACCTATAAATGGGAACGTCCCTACCACAGATCCCTCATCTTCTAGCGGATTTGCTTTTAGAGCGAAGGAAAGAACCGTGATTGTCCCTTGCACCGTCTGAGTGTCTTGAGAGAAGCTTGCACGAATATCGTTTTTAGTCTCAGATTGATTCAGTACATTTGTACTTTTGGAGTGGCGATCGCTAACTTTTAGTCTAAACTCCAGTAAAGAGTATAAAAGCCTCGTTCATCTATATAAAAGACTCGTTCATCTATATAAAAGACTCGTTCATCTATATAAAAGACTCGTTCATCTATATAAAAGACTCGTTC
>CASBQC010000048.1 GCA_949127805.1 Nostocales cyanobacterium PMM_0081 | reverse complement strand
GTACAGACGTTCCGCACTTTAGTAGAGACGTTTCGCACTTTAGTAGAGACGTTTCGCACTTTAGTAGAGACGTTTCGCACTTTAGTAGAGACGTTCCGCACTTGAGTAGAGACGTTCCGCACTTGAGTACAGACGTTCGGTCCGGAACGTCTCTACGACTCCGTAACTCCTAACTATTCATAAAATCGGCAAGAGTCGCAAGGTCCTTCTGGATTAACTGCACAGCGAATAATTTCTGAATTAGCATTATAGCGGCAGGTGGCATCCCCGACTACCCAACGTCCGTTTACCAAAGTTTTCTCTGATGGTCGTTTGGCGGACTGTACGTAAAGAGCTATATTTTGTAAACGGTAACGTCCTGCCTTAAGCTGATATCTGTGGCGTCGCTCTAAAACTGCGTAGGTTTTACCTTCCAAATCGAGATAGTTTCCGGGTTGTGGTGTCCAATCAAATTGTACGTTACCGAGGGATTGGCGCGGATGCGTCAGAATCACCTCGGTTGAGAGAGATGGCTCCATAAGCTTTTGTAATTTGGTTTACATTATTAGGATGGTAACGCACTCTTGTTGCCTGATTTTGGCTTGTTTATGTTAGATTTAACGATTTGCCTGCGTAGTGAGGACTGAAGTCCTCATATTATGAGAGAGGACTTCAGTCCTCACTACGAAAAGTGTAAGTTTCCTAACAATCAGCAATCGTTTTTTACAAATGACTTGAGAGATGACAAATAATTTTTCCCCACAAATTCCCATCAGCACTTGGAGCCGTCCTATTGGTAAGGGGTGGGACAAACCGTATACTGTTCGTTATGCCAGTAATATTGATGATGGACCTTGGCATGGAATGCCTTTAGGGGGTTTCGGTGCAGGTTGTATCGGTCGTTCTTCGCGGGGAGATTTCAACCTTTGGCATATTGATGGGGGGGAACATACTTTTCAAACTATCCCCGCTTGTCAATTTAGTGTATTTGAGTCAGATGGAAGTTCTTCTTCTGCATACGCTTTGTGTACGCGATCGCCTGATGATGATAGTTTGGCTGCGTGGAAGTGGTATCCGCAAGGGGACGCGATGAATCGCATCACTACGGGAAGTTATCACGCTTTGTATCCGCGCAGCTGGTTTGTGTATGAAAATGTGTTTCAAGCACAGTTAATTTGCGAGCAATTTTCCCCTGTGTGGGCAAATAATTACCAAGAAACTAGCTATCCTGTAGCGATGTTTGTCTGGACTGCTCATAATCCAACTAATGCACCTATTACTCTAAGCATTATGCTCACCTGGCAAAATATGGTGGGCTGGTTTACTAATGCTCTCAAATCTCCTGAAGTACGGGTGCGCGATGATGGCAGTCCGGTTTACGAATATCAGCCGCGCTTGGGCGAAAGTGAGGATAACTATAACACAATAGTTGAAAATAGTCAATATATTGGGTTTGAGTTGGGTAAAGCTGGTATTAATGAACCTGTAAAAGAAGGTGAAGGGCAATGGTGCATTGCTACCCAAAAACATCCCCAAGTTGAATTATTCTACCATAGCCGCTGGAATCCAGTTGGGATGGGTGAGGATGTGTGGCAAAGCTTCGCACAAGATGGTTCTTTGTCGAATTATTTTGATGATACATCGGCGGCGGCAGGGGAACAAATAGGAGTTGCCCTTGCGGTTCGTTTTACTCTGCAACCAGGGGAAACTCTAGAAATTCCCTTTGTTCTGGTTTGGGATTTTCCGGTGACAGAATTTGCATCGGGAATCAACTATTACCGCAGATATACAGATTTTTTTGGTCGCAGTGGCAAGAATGCTTGGGCGATCGCTTCTATTGCTCTTCAACAATATCAAAGTTGGCGATCGCAAATTCAAACTTGGCAACAACCAATTCTCAACCGCGAAGATTTACCAGATTGGTTTAAAATGGCTTTGTTTAATGAGCTTTACAACCTCACCGGCGGTGGTACTCTCTGGAGTGCAGCGTCAGAACTCGATCCCATCGGTCAATTTGCAGTGTTAGAGTGCTTGGATTACCGCTGGTATGAAAGTCTCGATGTGCGCTTGTATGGTTCCTTTGCTTTGTTGATGCTGTTTCCGGAACTGGAAAAAGCGGTAATTCGTGCCTTTGCACGGGCAATTCCTAAAAGTGACGAAACAGAGCGTATCATTGGTTACTATTTGACCATCAAGGCAGAAAGTCCGAGAGCTATCCGGAAAGCCGCCGGCGCAACACCTCACGATTTAGGCGCACCGAATGAACATGTTTGGGAGAAAACAAATTATACCAGCTATCAAGACTGCAATTTGTGGAAGGATTTAGGCTGTGATTTTGTTTTGCAAGTATACCGTGACTTTTTGTTTACAGGTTCTAATGATATAGAATTCTTAACTTATTGCTGGAATGCAATTGTGCAGACTCTTGATTATGTGAAAGATTTTGATAAAGATGGTGATGGTATTCCGGAAAATTCCGGGGCGCCCGACCAAACTTTTGATGATTGGCGATTGCTAGGTATAAGTGCTTATTGTGGTGGGTTGTGGTTGGCAGCTTTAGAAGCAGCGATCGCTATTAGTGATATTCTGATTACGAACCGCAGAGGCGCAGAGAACGCAGAGGAGTTAAGAGAGAGAAAATCGACTTATGAGGGATGGTTGAAACAATCTCGCTCTATCTACGAAGAAAAACTTTGGAATGGTCAATATTACCGACTTGATAGTGAAAGTGGTTCTGATGTGGTAATGGCGGATCAATTGTGCGGTCAATTTTACGCGCGTTTGTTAAGTTTACCTGATATTGTTTCAGGCGATCGCGCTTTTTCTGCCTTACAAACAGTTTATAATACCTGCTTTATCAAATTCCATGATGGCAAGTTTGGTGCTGCTAACGGTCTTTGTCTTGACGGTTCACCAGAAAATCCTCAAGCTAGTCATCCTCTAGAAGTTTGGACAGGAATAAACTTTGGGCTGGCAGCTTTTCTGGTACAAATGAAAATGAAAAATGAAGCATTTAGCTTGACGCAAGTTGTAGTGCAACAAATTTACGAGAATGGTCTGCAATTCCGCACCCCAGAAGCAATCACCGCATCTGGTACATTTCGCGCTAGTACTTATCTCCGTCCAATGGCGATTTGGGCTATTTACTTAGTTCTTGATGAATAATCTGTGCATGTTTAGCGCAAAACCTTGAGGCTTCTAGTTATTTTTAATCACAGCTTACTAAGTTTTCTGAATAATTAGACAAGGTTTAGAAGAAGAGCGATTTTCAGCTTATATGAACCACATTATTTTTATAGAAGCGCAAAGCCGCACTCGCAAGCATTGGAAGAAATACAGAAAACTTGAGTGTGGTCTAAAGAAGGTGAAAACTCCTGTAAACAGAAAATGCTATTTCTTACAGGGGTGAGCATCCAGGACACCCCACAAGAATATGATTATTGTGGGGTGGGCATCCGGCACACCCTATTTTTAATTTACCTGGCGGTAAGTCTTTATTCAAAAGATTTCTACATCTATGGTTACACTTTCCGGTTATTTAAGGAAGCAAGAGAAAAGATGAGTAGTGGTTAAGTTTAAAGTATTCCAAACTCAGGACTACTACTTTCAAAAATGCAAATATTACTAGATTTTGCCAAGACTATAAACAATATCACATGAATTATGTTCATAATGCACAAATTTTTAATTTAAAAAATGCTTTTATGTGGATTTTTTGG
>CASBQC010000047.1 GCA_949127805.1 Nostocales cyanobacterium PMM_0081 | reverse complement strand
CACTCATTGGACAGCCTTCCACGAAGAAGTGTCTGAGATGCTGCATGAATATTTCAAAACAAGGCTGTCCAATGAGTGTCTATCGTTTGTGAAACCCTATCCTTGCGTTGGTGTTGCTGTCGATGGGTGAAGCAGCAGAAGCCAAAAAAGCTTTTATGGAAATCTTTCCTCAAGTTGTCCGCACCGGTAGCCACTTTTACGAATGGTTGAGTTACACCAAATCTCTGCGGGGATTTGGTAAGGTGGTGCGCGAAGCTGGTAAAAATTGGCTTTCACGGGAAGATGTCAAAGGCTTGGCTTATCAGCTTTTGAAATATCAACAGCGTCAAGGTTTCACTAATCGCGATGCATTAAGGTTGTTTCATGTCAAGCCACCTACAGAAGATCATCGGCAACTGTTTGAGTGGGTGGTCAAAGGTTGGGAAGAAATGCCGGTGGAAATTCCTTCCCAGGCGATCGCGCAGATTTGGTGGTATGAATGGTTAAAACGGAATCCCACCCAAACCCATGAAGCCATTACTCAAGGACGCTTAACCCACGAAATGACTGCACCTGTGGGCAAAATGGATAAGTCTGCTTGGCAGTTACTTTTCTCTGAAATGCCAATTGGCGCAATGTTGCGTAACCTCGGTTCATTAACAGAACTGGGTGTTTTGCGAACCGATGAAAGTGCCAACTTACAGCGTGTGGAAGCTGTTCTCAACAACAAAGAACATCTGCGTAAAGGACGCATCCATCCGATTGACGTTTTGAAAGCGCTGAAAACTTATCAATCTGGGGGAAAATTAGGACGCAGCCAGAAGACTTGGAAACCAGTTCCTCGGATTGTGGACATCTTAGAAAAAGCCGTTGAGTTGTCTTTTGATGTAGTGGAACCCACAAATAAAGTCTTCATGCACGCCGTTGACGTTTCTGGTTCAATGGGTGGTATGGTTGCGGATATGGGGCTGACTTGTTGCGAAATTGCCACAACAATGGCGTTAGTTACAGCAAAAGCTGAGAAAAACTACATGATTCGCGGCTTTGCAACCGACTTCCGCGACTTGGGTATTACTGCTAAAGATAGTTTTGGTTCGGCTGTTCGCAAAGCTAGCAATCAAAACTTCGGTGGAACAGATGCATCTGTAGCCTATGACTGGATGATTAAGAATAAGTTTAAAGCAGATGTAGTTTGCTTTTGGACTGACTCAGAAAGCTGGGCAAATAGTTATCAACATCCATGTCAAGCGCTGGCTAAGTATCGGCAAAAGGTGAATCCCGATGTCAAAGCGGTGTATGTCACTCTGACACCTTACCAAATTACGCTGGTAGATCCGAAAGATCCTCTCTCATACGATATTGCCGGCTTTGATCCAGCAGCGCCACGTATGATACAGATGATTGCAAGTGGAGACGTGTAACTTTACCTCTGTTGAAAAACCTGTTATATTACCTTTGTTTATACCTGCGAGCTAAGGTATTATGGCAGGTTTTATTAATTGGGATAATGTACCTCTTGGCACTAAGCCTGATGCGGTTATAGCCAAAGAGCTGAATGTCAAGGGTTTACAGATTTTGCTGTCGGGTGATTTTAGGCGATCGCACATCCGTCCAGTCTCATACAATTCATCGCTGAAGGTTCACATTACCTTTCCCTTGCAGAGGGCACCGAAATTTTCAACGACACAAAACAACACAACACTCACAAAGACTTAATTAAACAATGTCCCTAAAAAGTTGATAATTGGTTTCCAAAATATACCTGTCAACACGTAAGGAGCATATCGCAACAAAGGTAAATTAGGCTGCTTCGACTGCTTAATCGGCAAACATTCTAACAAAAAAGGCACTATACAAGTAAGTCCATATGCAGTTGCTAAAGCTGTACTAAATTTTGGAGTTTCACCAGGTATCGGGCTGTAAAAAATACCCAATAAGATGAAACAAATCATTAAAAATTGCTCCCACATAAACCAAGATTTCGGCGATAAAAAATAAACTATCCGAGGAAAGCCTCTATCTATTTTTTGTCGCATTCCTAATAGCACAGCCCAAGTTGCTGCCCCAACCATACCATCATCTTTTAGCCCATACATTCTTTGAAAGCGTTTAACTCCTCTTTCAGTTTGTCTGCAAAAATATCCATCAGGTTGTTTTTTGGAAAATCCTTCTTCAAAGAGAATTATTTGTAGTTCCTTAACTGCATCTTCTAATTCTGAAGACATTTTTTTCTGACTGCGGTAAAGCTTTGGGTAAAAAAGGCAAGCCCAACTTAATGGTCCGACTATCCCATCCACTTGCAGATTATTTTTTTTCTGAAACTCGATTACAGCTATTTCTGTTTCTAAGTCAAATCTACCACTAGTATTTACAAGAAAACCCTGAGATTGCAAATGCGCTTGTAGTTCATCAATTGATTCCTGGACAGAGTTTGGTGTGAAACCTCGGTAAAGTATGGGACGTTTATTGAATACACAAATTTGTTTTTCTTCAGGGAAATAAGGCTTAGGTTGTTTCAGTCCCAGTAACAGAGTTAGCGATCTAAATGCTCTATTCATTCAGTTCTCCTTGTAGTAATCTGTGAAAAGAATAATCTGACATCTCTAGGAAAGGTCGGACGTTATATCTGCATCCAGCTTGACACCACAAATAAAGGACTTAGAAATTAGCTTAATGAGGTTTTTTCATACATGTGAATGCAGTGTTAAAAAAATGTTAGTAATTTGTGAATAAAGCGTTGCTAATTTGATATATAAATTCCAAAATTTTGCGAACAATTTACAAGCCTTATCCCTTATTTGGAGAGACTTCTGTCAAAACGTGTCCTTCGATAAATTTGTGATTCATACCTGCTATGAGAGTAACGCGTGAAGATTTTGTTCGTTAAAATGTTGGTAATACCAGATTTATAACGGACTGAGAGGGTGATATTTATGTCAGATCAGTCAGAGGGTTGGAATCTACCTAAAAGTTGGAATCGCAGAGTTTTGAAGGACTGGGAAATAGATCGGCTACTGACTGATTTGGAGGCAAGAACTCGAAAGCGTTACAGGCAAAATACCAGGAAAGACTTATTACTTGGGTTATTGTGTGGATATGGAATTAAGAAGATAAGTAAAGATTTACACAAGGATAATGGTGTTGTGAGAGCGGGTCTTAGTAATATCTACCGAGATATTGAAACTTTGACCGAAGAGCCAAACTACAGTGTAAAATCCAGCAACCTTGTCTACGTTTTGGAGAGATATGGATATCGCAGAGGTTACATTGCATCTGTTGCAAATTACCGTTTGATTCCCAGTAATCTGCCAGCACCTACTTACACACAATTTGTTGGTCGTGAGGAAGAGATGGAAACGCTACTAGAACGTCTTTCTCTAAATCATGCGGCTCATATGATTACGGTGCATGGTATTGGTGGTGTAGGGAAAACGGCACTGGTGTTAGAAGCTGCTCGTTTGTGCTTAAAAGCTAGTTGTGAAAATCTTGCTGACGCCTCGAAATTTGAAGCGATTATTTTTACTTCAGCCAAACAACAAGAACTCGTCCCGAATAGAATTTTTCAGCGACAGCAGGGACAGCGTAACCTGCGCGGTATTTTTCGGGAAATTGCCAATACTTTAGACGACCCAACGATTATTCAGTCTCCTCCGAATGAGCAATTTGACCGCGTGCGTCGTAGTCTTTCTAGACAGCGATCGCTTTTAATTGTAGACAATATGGAAACCATCGATGAGCGAGATGAGGTCATAGAGTTTCTCTACAATCTCCCTGTTTGCGTCAAAGTCGTAATTACTACCCGCGAACGAATTGCTTTACTACCGATTAGTTTGCGAAACTTGCCTTTAGATGATGGTTTGCAATTAATACAGCAACAAGCTGAAGAAAAAAATATCACTCTTAACGAGCAAGATTCTAAAGACCTCTACCATCGCACTGGCGGAATTCCCTTGGCGATTGTTTATGCTCTCGGTCAAGTCTCTAGTGGCTATTCTCTCACATCAGTGTTAACACAGCTAGCTTTAGCTACAGGTGATGTGGCTCGTTTCTGCTTTGAGCAATCAGTGCAAGAAATCAAAAAACAGCCACCCCATCAGTTATTAATGTCACTGGCAATTTTTCCTGACTCTCCCTTGCAAGCTGCTGTAGCTGAAGTTGCTGGACTGACAGCAGTACCTGATTGTGTCAATGATGGCTTAGGACGTTTGCAGCAACTGTCTCTCATAACTCATAATCAAAAAACTGGACGATATGAGATGCTTTCTCTGACTCGCGAGTATGCTTTAGCACAACTAGCTGCTGACCCAAATTTTGAGAAAGAAGCACGGCAACGCTGGGTAAAATGGTATCTCGATTTTGCCCACACTTACGCCGGAGAAGATTGGGAAAAGTTAATACATTACAACAAGTTAGAAGAAGAACATGGAAATTTGCGGGCATTACTTTATTGGTGTAAAGACCAAGGTCATTATGAACAAGTTAGGGATTTATGGCTTTTATTAAATCACTATGCGAACCTCTACGCTGATTGGGATGAACGTCTAGATTGGTTGCAATGGCTGATAGAAGAATCAAAACGACGTTGTGAATGGTCGTCTTTTGTCAAAATCACTATCCGTAAAAGCTGGTTGCTAATTCGAGAATGTTCCGAGCAAAGTTTGAAAGAAGCAGACGAAATTTTGCAGCAAACGTGGGTTTTACGCCATCATGCTGACTTGTGCGTTCAAGCTGATTTAGCTGAAAGTATCGTCAGGCTGCAAATCAGATATAAAAATTATGAAGATGCTCGTCACTGGCTGAATATAGAAGAAAACTTGGTGAATGAAGCGCGTTTAGAAGAGCGATCGCACATCCGTTATTTTATCCCCGTTCTCTACCACCGCGCTGAAATCTTCTATAAAGAAGATAATTATCTTGCAGCTAAAATCCTTTTTCAGCAAGCGATGCAACGTGCAGAACAAATAAACTGGCATCGGGTAATTAACTCCGCTCAAAATTGGTTGGCTGATATTGCTATAGTAGAAGGCGATCGCTTCCTAGCTCAACAACTATTAATTCAAGGCTTGGCTGTAGCCCAAAGCCACAAAAATAAACGCCGTCTTGCTCGCTATCAACGCTCTCGCGCTTATTGGGAAAACAGATGGGGAAGTCCCGAAGAAGCACACAAATTCGCCATCAAAGCAATAGATGATTTCGAGCATCTAGGAATGACGCGAGATGCAGAAGAAATGCAATCTTTACTTAATTAAGCTTTTTTACAGTTCAGCAGTTGGGTAGAATAGCGATCGCGCTTGATCTGCATCCGTGCTTCTACCCACAAAGCTCGAAGTTTCAAGTTCCGAACACGAAGTTCCGAATTTGATACCGTATCCGCTCAATAAACAGTCACAAACAACACCACAATAGTCGTAGAGACGTTCCGCCGGAACGTCTGTACAATCTACCGGAACGTCTCTACAATATGTGTCCCAACGCTGAATATAATATCAAACACGAAGTTTCGTGTTCCAAGCTGGAAACAATCTTTGGTAGCGTAACGCACCCTACAGAAATTGCACATTAATAAATTCATAATTTTTAGCGATCGCCTTACCACGATAAATCTTGGGGGGGGAAACCAGGGCAAACACTAATAGATAAATTTTGTTTCAATAGTTATAGAGAAACAATTAGCGAAGTTGTCCTATTTGCAGGGAAGATAATTTTTATGACGTATGATTACGACTTGTTCGTTATTGGTGCTGGTTCTGGTGGTTTAGCATCTTCCAAGCGTGCAGCTAGCTACGGTGCAAAAGTGGCGATCGCTGAAAATGATTTAGTGGGTGGCACTTGTGTGATTCGCGGTTGTATTCCCAAAAAACTCATGGTTTACGGCTCTCACTTTCCCGCATTATTTCATGATGCCGCAGGTTATGGCTGGAAAGTCGGTGAAGCCGAGTTAGATTGGGAACATTTCATTACTTCTATAGATAAAGAAGTCCGACGTCTGTCGCAACTGCATATCGGCTTTTTAGAAAAAGCCGGCGTGGATCTAATTCCCGCTCGTGCTAGTTTAGTAGATCCTCACACCGTAGAAGTTGATGGACGCAAAGTTACAGCAGATAAAATTTTAATTGCTGTGGGTGGACGTCCGGTGAAACCAGATTTACCTGGTATGGAATATGGCATCACTTCTAACGAAATTTTTCACCTCAAACAGCAACCGAAGCACATCGTCATTGTTGGTGCGGGTTACATCGGCACAGAATTTGCTTGCATCATGCGTGGTCTGGGTTCCGAGGTGACACAGATTACCAGGGGTGACAAAATTTTGAAAGGTTTTGATGATGACATCCGCACCGGAATTGAAGAGGGAATGACGAATCACGGCATTCGCTTGATCAAGAATAATGTGATCGAAACAGTTGAGAAAGTGCCCTCTGGCTTAAAGCTGACTTTATCTGAAGCCGACCAAGAACCGATAATTGCCGACGTCTTTTTAGTCGCAACCGGTCGGATGCCCAATGTCGAGGGATTGGGTTTAGAAAATGCCGGAGTCGAGCTTGTTGAAGGTAACATCGAAGGACCCGGATACAGCAATATGATGGCGATCGCTGTCAATGAATTTAGTCAAACTTCCCAACCAAATATCTTTGCCGTCGGTGACGTCACTGACAGAATCAACTTAACTCCGGTAGCAATTGGTGAAGGTCGCGCTTTCGCAGATAGTGAATTTGGCAACAATCGCCGTTTATTCAGTCACGAAACTGTTCCTACAGCCATATTTTCCAACCCAGAAGCGGCTACAGTCGGCTTAACAGAAGCCGAAGCACAAGAAAAGTACGGTGATGCCGTCAAAGTATATCGTAGTCGCTTCCGCCCATTGTTTCATAGTTTAACGGGCGCTCAAGAAAAAACCATGATGAAGTTGGTAGTCGATGGCAACACCGACAAAGTACTAGGCGCTCACATGGTCGGAGAACACGCAGGTGAGATAATTCAAGGTGTAGCGATCGCCGTCAAAATGGGTGCAACCAAAAAAGACTTTGATGCCACCGTCGGTATTCATCCCTCATCAGCAGAAGAGTTCGTCACCATGCGGTGATACGATTTTAGATTTTAGATTTTAGATTTTGGATTGGATCTAAAATCCATTACCGATTACCGATTACCATTCCCCATTCCCTATTTGCATTACATCTACCTTCACGGCTTTGCTTCGAGTTCAAATTCTGCCAAAGCGCGGGATATAGGCGATCGCTTTGCCCAAATTCACACTCCTTTAAAAATTCCCGATTTGAATTTGGGCGATTTTTCCCATCTGACAATTACGCGGCAGCTAAAACAAGTTGCCGCTGAATTTCCGCCAAATGCTGCACCAGTGACTTTAATCGGTTCGAGTTTGGGTGGTTTAACAGCAGCTCATTTGGCACAACAATATTCACAAGTGCAGCGGATCGTTTTGTTAGCACCGGCATTTGGATTTTTATCTCATTGGTTGCCAAAACTGGGAGATGAAAAGTTGCAGCGTTGGCAACAAGAAAAATATCTGGAAGTTTACCATTATGGCGAAAAGCGATCGCTTCCCCTTAGTTACGAATTCGTTACAGATGCCCCCCAATATCAAGAAAAACACCTGCAACGTCCCATCCCGACTCTAATTTTGCATGGAAAAGACGATGAAGTTATCCCCATTCAAGCTAGCCGCGACTTTGCGAGAGAACGTCCTTGGGTGGAGTTAGTCGAACTCGACAGCGATCACGCTTTAGGCAATGTCACATCAGAAATTTGGCAAGCAATTCGCCTATATCTGCCAACTGCCATAAAGCTGTAAAATATGAAATTCTCACATAACTCTTGACCCTTTACACTTCATCCTTTTTTTCAAGTCCCTCAATTTATTGATGGGGATTATTTCATCCTTTATACTTCATACTTCATCCTTTAGTTGACTATGCTGCCATTTATCCGTTCAGATTTAGCTAAATTTAGCGCTTACAAACCTCATCCCGGTAGTAGTACAGCAGAACCAGTTCCATCGCAATTGGATCGGCTGGATACGAATGAAAGCCCTTATGATTTGTCACCTGAGTTAAAAGAAAAGCTTGCTTGGGAGTATCAGCAAAGAATTGAAACGAACCGTTATCCTGATGGCGGACATGAGACACTGAAGAATGCGATCGCCCAATATGTCAATGAATCAGCTAATGTCGCACCATCTTTTTTCACTGCTGCGAATATTTCCGTTGGCAATGGTTCAGATGAACTAATTCGCTCGATTTTAATTGCCAGTTGCGTCGGGGGAGAAGGTTCGGTTTTAGTTGCTAATCCGACTTTCTCGATGTACAAGATTTTGGCGCAAACTTTGGGTATTCCCGTTGTGACGGTGGGTAGAAATGAAGCAAATTTTGAAATTGATTTACAAGCGGCTGATAAAGCTATAGAACAAACGCAAAATCCCCCGATTCGGGTGATTTTCGTAGTTCATCCTAATTCCCCCACAGCCAATGCTCTAACTGCGGCAGAATTGGCATGGTTAAAAAATTTGAGCGATCGCATTTTAGTAGTAATTGATGAAGCTTACTTTGAATTCAGCCAAAATACCTTAGCTAGCGAATTACAACTACGTCCTAACTGGATGATAATGCGGACATTTTCTAAAGCCTTCCGCTTGGCTGCTCATCGCGTTGGCTATTGCCTCGCTGATCCAGAGTTAATCACTATTCTAGAAAAAGTGCGCTTACCTTACAATCTTCCCAGTGTCTCTATCGCTGCGGCGTTAATTGCTCTGCAAAACCGCCAACTGTTATTGAAGTCAATTCCTCAAACGCTCTTTGAACGAGCCAAACTTCTCGAAGCTTTATCTCAATACCCAGCATTACAAGTTGCCGAAAGCGCTGCTAACTTTATTTACCTGCGACTAAAACCAAATGCCTTGAATCAACAAGACGATTATTTAATAAGTCTTACCCAAAAACTTAGAACTGCCGGCACTCTTGTGCGATACATCAGTGGAGGATTGCGAATTACAGTCGGAACCCCAGAAGAAAACGTCCGCACACTAAGTCGGCTACAAACTGCTTTAACAAATCTTTAATATTAACAACTAGCGATGACAAAGGGACTCATGGTCAGGTTGAAAGGGAAGAAGAGATTTTCGTTTTTCTTTGAGTGTACGCGTGTTGTTTAGGACTAGTTAATTAAACCGCGTATACTCATCGCTGCCCAAACGCCTTACTATACCCACTGTTTGTGGCAGTACACCCACCAAAAGAGCAAAAGCAATATCAGGCAACTTATCTACCATTTCTGGTGGAAAGTATTGCTCAAATTGATCGAGAATCTTTTGGACTCGCTGAATAGGTAGTGGGTTTTCTGTAATTTGCTTGATTAACCGAATCCACTGTCGCCTAATCAAGTAAGCTTTCTGACGCTCGTCATTAGAGTCGGGAGTCAATAGCTGTAAATTACCTATCGGCAATAAACTTTGGCAATCGCGATCGTAATCACCTCCCACTGCCGCTCCAGGTCCGGCAAACTCTGCATGGTAGCGTTTGAATAGTATTAACCCATTTCGCCGACGACTGTTAACGATAAATACCTTTCCACTATGCAGCTGTGTGAGGATATCCGAGCCTGGAGATTGCTCAGTTCCATCAGGCATGACAATATAGTCAAGGAAACTAGTTTCAGGACAACAAGTTGATACCATAGCAGTTTGATAGCGTTGGCGCTTTTCGCTATCCATGTTTTCTAAAAATTTTCAAGAATTTGGTAGTAGTTTGCACTTCAACACTTAAGTTGATTTAAATCAAAATGATTGGTTTTATCTTAATTCTAAAAACTTTTTGGGTTATTTAACTAAGATAAAATT
>CASBQC010000046.1 GCA_949127805.1 Nostocales cyanobacterium PMM_0081 | reverse complement strand
TCCGTAACGCACCAAATTAAATGCTAAATTCTGGTGCGTCACTTCCTTAACACACCCTACGTAAAAGGCAACGGACGAATTAGTCCGCGAAGGCGGACTTTGTTCGTATAGCCGCGACTTTAGTCGTCAGGCAGTGGGTAGTACTTAAGCCCTGACTACGAACTAAACACATTTTCCTTGTCACACTAATGCAGGGTGCCTTAGGACGATAGTCCGTAACGCACCAAATTAAATGCTAAATTCTGGTGCGTTACTTCCTTAACACACCCTACGTAAAAGGCAACGGACGAATTAGTCCGCGAAGGCGGACTTTGTTCGTATAGCCGCGACTTTAGTCGTCAGGCAGTGGGTAGTACTAACCTCACACGGACATTTTCTGAAATTTGTTAGAGTACACAAACCAGCATATTTTAGATAAAACTCTAATAATGCCAGCTTTTTAACGCAACCCATGCTTACAAACACCCTACTTCAGTCCAATCAACTCCCCACCCTACAATACACCTCTACAAGCGAGCGATTCGATGAAACCTGGGAAGCTCCCCTAGCAATCCTCCTGGGACTAGGACGCGCTGCCGGCGCTGACTTCATCGAATTATTCTTAGAACGTCGCAACTATATTAGTTGCCTTGCAGAAGACGATTCCATCACCAGCATTTCACCCAGTCTGTCTACTGGTGCGGGAGTCAGAGTCTTTCGTGGCAAAGCCGACTGCTACGTAAGTACCAACAACCTATCATTTACCGGTTTGAAAGCCGCATTAGAAAAAGGACTTTCCATCTTAGGATTGCAACTACCAACATCCAACGCTTTCATCCCAGAAATCAACCTCGAACTCCTTAGAGACTACGCAACCAAAAGAGGCAAAGAACAATGGCTACCTTTATGTAGTTCCATCCGCGAAATGGGAGAAGTCCTCCTTGATGGTACAGCCTACTTGCAGACAAAAGCCAGCCACGTCCAATCTCGCCGCGCCAGCTACTTCCGCGATTGGCAAGAAGTCTTAGTTGCCGCTAGTGATGGCACATTTGCCCGTGACATTCGCCTCACCCAGTCTGTAGGATTTAACGTATTGTGTGCTGATGGTGCAAATCGCACCTCCATTGCCGAACGTGCTGGAAATACCAGCGATGCCAACTTCCTGAGAACCTGGGATTATCAACAATCCGCCGAGCAGATAGCCGAATCAGCCGGTAAAATGCTTTACGCCGACTACGTAGAATCCGGCACATACCCCATCATCATGGCGAATCACTTTGGCGGGGTAATTTTCCACGAAGCTTGCGGACACCTCCTAGAAACCACGCAAATTGAACGTAAGACCACACCCTTTGCTGACAAAAAAGGCGAAAAAATTGCCCACGAAAGTTTGACAGCATGGGATGAAGGACGTTCAGAAAACGCGTTCGGCACAATTGACATGGACGACGAAGGAATGCCCGCTCAAAGAACGCTATTAATTGAAAAAGGCGTTTTAAAGAACTTCTTAGCAGATAGAACAGGTTCATCGCGAACCGGACATCCCCGAACCGGCAGCGGGCGCCGCCAAAATTACACCTATGCAGCTGCTAGTCGGATGCGAAATACTTATATCGCAACTGGTGAACACAACACAGAAGATTTATTTGCCTCTATTGACAAAGGCATTTACTGTAAAAAAATGGGTGGTGGTAGCGTTGGCGCCACAGGACAATTTAACTTTGGTGTAGACGAAGCTTATCTAATAGAAAATGGCAAAATTACCAAGCCATTAAAAGGAGCCATCCTCATCGGTGAAGCAAAGGAAATTATGAATAAAATTTCCATGTGTTCCCAAGATTTATCATTAGCCGCAGGTTTTTGTGGCTCCGTCAGTGGCAGCATTTACACCACAGTTGGACAACCCCACATCAAAGTAGATTCTATCACCGTAGGCGGACGCTAACCTCTTTAATTCGTAGTAAGCACTTTAGTGCTTTCTTGAGCGCTTCAGCGCTCACTACAAAATGTAATTTAGAATTTAAAATCCACTATGCCGAATATCAACGAAATTGCAACATCTGCCAAGGAAACTGCTAACAAACTTGGCATTAATAAATTTGACATTTACGGCTCAACTGTAGATGAAACCAGCGTACAAGTAGATCAAGGTGAGCCAAAACAAGTCAAAGCTTCAAATCGCTCTGGTGTCACCGTTCGAGTTTGGAACGAAGACAATACAATGGGTGTCACCAGTACCACAGATGTAGATCCAAAAGGACTCGAATTAGCTTTAAAAACCGCTTACGAAGCTAGTTTCTTCGGTGTGAAAGAAAACGTCCCTGATTTTAGTCCAGAAGCAACTGTCAACATCGACAATAAGAAAAGTGAAAAAGCGAATCAAGCACCAGTTTCTCAACTAATAGAAAGCCTAATTGTCGCCGAAAAAGAGCTTTTAGCAGTTCACCCAGCTATCAAAGGAGTACCTTATAACGGTTTAGCGCAAAAAGATATTGACAGGTTCTATCTCAACAGCAATGGTGCAATTAGAACCGAATCTCATTCTTTAGCATCAATATACCTTTACAGCAAAACCGAGGAAGAAGGTAAGAAACCGCGTAGTGCTGGTGCTTTTAGAATCAACCATAGTTTAGATAACTTAGACATCAATGGTTGCATCAAAGAAACCGCAGATAAAACAATTAGCCATTTGAACTATGAAAAAGTCACAACTGGTAAATATCGAGTAGTTTTCTCAGCAGAAGCTTTCTTGAGTTTGCTAGGTGCTTTTTCTAACTTGTTCAACGCTCAAAGTATTCTCGACAACCAAAGTTTATCTACCCCAGATTCTCTAGGGAAGCAAATAGCCTCTCCGCTGCTTTCTGTATGCGATGATGCGCTGAATCCAGCTAACATTGGTGCGGAAGCTTTTGATGGGGAAGGAACTCCTACACGTCGAGTTTCGCTAATTGAAAATGGTGTTTTAACAGGTTTTCTGCATAGTGCCGGCACTGCGAAAAGAATGAACGCCAATCTTACAGGTAATGCAAGTATCGGTGCGAAAGTTAGCGTCAGTCCTAACTTTTACCATGTATTTGCAGCCGCAAATTCTAAGCAAGAATACAGCTTAGAAAGTGCGGAAAATGTAATTCTTATCGATGATTTGCAAGCTTTACACGCGGGAGTGAAATCCTTACAAGGCTCTTTTTCACTACCGTTTGATGGTTGGTTAATTAATAAGGGTGTGAAAACCAGTATCGAGTCTGCAACTGTTGCAGGGGATTTTCTCGAAGTTCTCAAATCAATTATTTATGTTGAGAAAGAACCAGAATTGACACCAGGAGGAGTTTGTCCGAGAATTTGGATTGATGAATTATCGATTACTGGTGAGTAAAAGCTAGAGACGTTCCGCCGGAACGTCTGTACGAGAGTGATAAGTTAAGAGTTGAATTTAATTCTTAACTTATCGTTAATCACCCAAATTAGCATTATTTATCGCCACCTACGCCGATATTAGTATTAAATACATCAGTACCACTTAAATTAGCACCGATTAAAGTAGCGCCTTCTAACTCGGCACTATATAAGGTAGCATTGCTTAAGTTAGCGTTGGTAAGATTGGCATTATTTAAAGTCGTGCTATTTACAAATGCTTCTTTCAAGTTAGCAGACTGCAAATTCGCGCCGGTTAAATCAGCACCTTCTAAGTTGGCATTTTGTAAGTTAGCACCCTTCAAATTCGCATTCCGCAAATCTGCACCAATCAAATGAGCACCTTTAAGGTTTGCACCGCTTAAATCACACTTGACACATTCTCCAGTTTTTAGCAAACGCTGAACATCAGCAGGGTTTGCAGCTTTTGCGGGAACGGAAGCACACAGAGATATTGCGCTTAATAAAGCGATCGCAGCTAAAGATTTAATTCTCATAGTTAATTCCCTCCCAAAATTTTAGAAGCTATTTAATAAGTGTTCGGCACAGATACTCAAGGTATATCTTGATTTGCAGCCGCTTATTTAACTTCTACAAAACTAGTATTACCGATTCCCGAAGCGATCGCCTCTAACAAGCGGAGGAATTAAAAGTTTTATTTGTATCTAATATCTTCGTTTAAACCATACTCAAGGAAGAAAATCTGCCCTAATTCCCGAATGCGCTTATTTAAAGTTAAAAGTGCTAAAAACCAGTGATGGTATATATCCTGGTTTTTTATTGAGTGTTGGCTAACATGCATAACAGCTCATACATTTGAGAATCTGTCTTTAGGTGGAGAAAGAAATTCAGATTTTTTGAGTAACTTGACAAAAAATAGATTACGGCGACAAAATTATCAAACAAAATGAGCCATTTAAGTATATTAACATATC